>CACYEQ010000156.1 GCA_902773485.1 Oscillospiraceae bacterium | reverse complement strand
CTATTAAAAGAAATGCTAAAACTAAAAGAAGAGTTAAGCAAAAAAAACGTCACCCTGTTTTGTCGGCGATTTTGTCTATAATTCTTGTTTTAATAATCACAGGTTGTCTTGTTGTTGGTTCAGCAGTATTTTACTTTCTTTGTATTATGAGCCCAAGTGATGAAATTCAGGATCCAAGTAACAATCTTTATAATTTGAAGTTGCAGTATACATCTATCCTTTATGCAAAAGACAGTAAAGGAAATGATGTTGAACTGAAAAGATTGCATGGAGACCAAAATCGCTTGTGGGTTGACAATAAAGATATTCCCAAATGCCTAAAAAACGCTTTTATATCATGTGAAGATAAGCGTTTCAGAGAGCATTCAGGTGTTGACTGGAAAAGAACATCTTCTGCTGCTTTGAATTTGGTATTTCATTTTTATAATTCGGAGCAGGGCGGTTCTACAATTACCCAGCAGCTGATAAAGAATATAACAGGTAACAACCAAAAAACAAGTACAAGAAAGATTCAAGAGATAAAAGATGCTTTGTATGTAGAAGATAATTACGATAAAGATACTATTCTTGAATGTTACTTAAATACTATACATCTCGGCAACGGTGTTGACGGCGTTGAGGTTGCTTCTAACTATTATTTTGATAAAAACACCTCTGAACTTAACATAGTTGAATCCGCCTGCTTAGCCGCAATTACAAATAATCCGTCTGATAATGAACCATATAAACATCCTGATACAAATAAGACTCGTCGCAATTGGGTTATCGACGAGATGTACAATAACGGTTACATCACAAAAGCACAATGTGAAAAGGCAAAAAACGCAAAACTTAAACTTCGTAAGAATCCTTCAACAACTTTATCCACAACAAATACGGTAGAAGAAGAGTATAACTCATATTTTGTAGATGCAGTTATTGAAGATGTTATTGAAAAGTTGGTTAAAGAAAAAGGTTATACAAAAGAGTATGCTACCGAGCAACTGTACAAAGGCGGTTACAAAATATATACCACTGTTGACCTTAATATGCAGAAAAAGTTGGAAAAAGTTTATAAGAATGATGCCTATTTTTCTTATCAAAACGGAAAAAGACCTCAGTCTGCTATGACAATTATGGATTACAGCGGTAATGTAAAGGCAATTGTCGGTGGCAGAGGTAAGAAAAAAGGTAATCGTGTGTTAAACCGTGCAACACAGACTCCTCGTCCGACAGGATCGGCAATAAAGCCTATTTCCGCATATGCTCCTGCTTTTGAGTATAATATA
This sequence comes from Oscillospiraceae bacterium, assembly GCA_902773485.1. Taxonomy (GTDB): domain Bacteria; phylum Bacillota; class Clostridia; order Oscillospirales; family Acutalibacteraceae; genus RUG11462. Next base: position 3,105 of record CACYEQ010000156.1, on the reverse strand, counting down.
ATTACATGGGGCTCAACTATTCAAGACAGCCCTGTAAGCACTCTTGAAAACGGTGTGAGATTAAGCGAGAGTTGGCCTAAGAATTTCAGTAACAGTTATTCTTACAGCAATACGTCTATTTCTTATGCGGTTCAGCAATCTCTTAATACTATTCCTGTAAAACTTGTTCAAAAAATGTCGTTAAACACTACCTATAAGTTTGTTACTGAAAAGATGGGTATTTCTACATTTACAAAAGATGATGGAAGCGGTCATTCGGATAAAACAGAGTCTTCTTTGGCCCTTGGTGGTTCTGTTTACGGCATTACAACATTTGAATTAGCGGCGGCATATTCGACATTCGGAAACGGCGGTATTTATTATGAGCCAAAAACTTTCACAAAGGTGCTTGACCAAAGCAATGAAGTTGTTTTAGATGAAACCGATAATAAACACAGAGCAATATCAGCAGGTACTGCCGGAATTATGTGCAAACTTTTACAATCGGTTGCAACAAACGGTACCGGTGAGGGTGCATCTTTCGGAAATTGGCAGATTATGTGTAAAACCGGTACTACAAGCAACAACAAAGACCGTTGGTTTGTAGGTGGAACATCAAAATATATGGCTGCTTGCTGGTACGGAATGGACGAGAATAAGGTTATGAGCCATTTGAGTCCTAACCCTGCAATGGTTATTTGGAGAGCGGCAATGAGTTCTATTCACGAGAATTTAAAAGTTACTAACTTTAAAATTCCAAGCGATTGCCAACTTAGAAAATATTGTACTTCAAGCGGATTATGTGCAAGAACAGGCTGCTACTCTATTGCATATGGATATTTTAAAAAATCATATACGCCGTTTTGTAGCATTCACGGCGGTTCCGAAACAGGTGTGTTATCACAATCAGGTTATTACGATACAAATTCTAACAATAGTAATAGAATTTACAGTAAAAAATCTACAACAAGCAGTCAAGATTCAGAAAAAACTACACAGAAAACCAGCACAACAGATAATCAAGATGATACTAAGGGTAAAGAAACTCAGGCAAGCGGAAAACCTGCACAGAATACTACAAACTCTCCGCCTGAAAAAACAAAAGCGACGGAAGCATCTGTTGCTACTGAGAAAAAAAGCGAATAAAAATCCCGCTTAAAGCGGGATTTTTATTTACAGAAAATATGATTTCCTATGACTGCAACAACTGGTCTTGTTTTTATCCAATTTGATTTTGCAGTTTTTGGATTGTAATAATATATTGCTCCGCCTGTGGGATCCCAGCCGTTTAAAGCATCTTTTGCGGCTTTTTTTGCACTCTCGGTTGTAGGCTGGTTAATTTGTCCGTTATAAACGCAGTCAAATGCTCCGTTTTGGTAAACTACTCCTGAAACGCTGTCTGGGAATGATGCGTGTTTTACTCTGTTTAAAATTACCGATCCTACTGCTACTTGACCTTTGTAACTTTCGCCCCTTGCTTCTGCGGTAATAAATCTTGCTATTAGATTTTGGTCTGCACTACTGCTTGAACTGTTGTTACTGAGTCCGTATATACCCATTTTTGCGAGTGTCTTTTTACCGCAAACACCGTCAACTGTAAGATTGTTGTTTTTTTGAAATTTTTTTACTGCGTTTTTTGTTTGTGTTCCGTAGATTCCGTCAATTTTTCCGTCGTAATATTTCCATTTTTTAAGTCTGCTTTGAATTTCTCTGACTTCCGCACCTTGCGACCCGATTTTTGAAAGCGAGTATGCTGAATTGCTTAATGAAAACGGAATAATAAGACAGAGGATAAAACAAAGAGTTGTTTTTAAATATTTTTTCATAAAATCACCTATTCATTTAATTGTTAATATTTTTTATCAAAAATTAGATTTTATACTATTGACAAAATAAAAAATTAGTAATAAAATAATTACAATAAGTTTTTAAGGAGAAAAGTTATGAAAATTTTAGTCTTAGGCGGAGCAGGTTATATTGGTTCGCATACAGTCAGCGAACTTATTGACGCAGGCGAAGATGTTGTTATTGTTGACAACCTTGAAACTGGCCATATCGAAGCAGTTCACGAAAAAGCGAAGTTCTACAAAGGCGATATTCGTGACAGAGCGTTTATTGACAGCGTTTTTGAGCAGGAAAAAATTGACGGCGTTATTCATTTTGCCGCAAACTCGCTTGTAGGCGAGAGTATGGTAGATCCGCTTAAATACTATGATAATAATTTAAACGGAACAAAAGTGCTTTTACAAAGTATGGTTGCTCACGATGTCAATAAAATTGTATTTTCATCAACTGCCGCAACTTACGGTGAGCCGGAGAGTATTCCCATATTGGAAACTGATAAAACTGAGCCGACCAATCCATACGGCGAAACAAAACTTTCTATGGAAAAAATGATGAAATGGACCGGCGTTGCTCATGGGTTGAAGTTTGTAGCTCTTCGCTATTTTAACGCTTGCGGAGCTCATGTTGACGGTCACATAGGTGAGGCTCACAATCCCGAAACTCATCTTATTCCACTAATACTGCAAGTGCCTAACGGTAAGCGAGAATTAATTAGCATTTTCGGTGATGATTATGATACCAAAGATGGAACTTGCGTTCGTGATTACATACATGTAACAGACCTTGCTCAGGCGCATATTCTTGCTATGAAATATTTGGCGGCAGGCAATGAAAGTAATGTTTTCAATCTCGGAAACGGCGTAGGCTTTACTGTTAAAGAGGTTATTGAAACTGCAAGAAAAGTTACAGGACATCCTATCCCTGCGGTTGTTTCTCCTCGTCGAGGCGGAGACCCTGCAAAACTTATCGCTTCAAGCGAAAAAGCGAAAAGCGTTTTAGGTTGGAAACCGCAACACGCTGATTTAGAAGAGATTATTGCTACTGCTTGGAATTGGCATAAAAATCATCCAAACGGATTTGCAAAATAAAAGTTGACAAATAAGCGAATGTTTGATAGAATAAATTAAAAGTGATGACAGAAAAGTTTTTGATTTACACAATCATTTAAGAGAGAATCTTCATAGGCTGAAAGAGATTTAATGATTAAAGCAAAGATACCGCTTCTCGAACTGCCGCTGAATTAAGGCGTGCCGTAACTCTTGCGTTAAAAGAAAGATAAGG
>CACYEQ010000155.1 GCA_902773485.1 Oscillospiraceae bacterium | reverse complement strand
TGCTGATCTTTTAAGAGGCAAAAATGAGCCTATTTTCACACCGCATGTTGATTGCGGAAACCATGTTATTGTTATTAACGCTGAAAAAGTTGTTTTAACAGGCAAAAAATTAGAGCAAAAATATTATCGTCATCATACAGGTTATATCGGCGGACTTAAAGAAGTTCAATATAAAACTTTGATGGCTACAAAACCCGAACAGGCAATGGAACTTGCTGTTAAAGGTATGGTTCCTGATAACACAATCGGCAGAAAAGCACTTACTCGTTTAAGAGTTTACAAAGGTGCCGAGCATAAACATGAGGCTCAAAAGCCGCAAGTTTATGAATTTTAATTGAAGGGAGCAGAATTATTATGTATGAAACTAAACCATTTTTCTATGGAACAGGTAGAAGAAAAAGTTCTGTAGCCCGCGTTAGAGTTTACAACGGTACAGGCAAAATCACAATTAACGGCAGAGATATTGATGATTATTTCGGTCTTGAAACTTTAAAACTAATCGTTAATCAGCCGTTAGATGTTACTGAAACAACAGGTAAATTTGATATTGTTGCTAATGTAACAGGCGGCGGTGTAACAGGTCAGGCAGGTGCAATCCGTCACGGCCTTTCAAGAGCGTTGCTTCAATATAATGAAGAACTTCGCCCTGCTCTCAAAAAAGCAGGCCTCCTCACTCGTGACCCAAGAATGAAAGAGAGAAAGAAATACGGTCTAAAAGGCGCTCGTCGTGCACCGCAGTTCTCCAAGAGATAATATTTATTATCAAAAAATTATCCCATCGGTTTTTCCGATGGGATTTTTTTCATTCGATCTAATTCTACGGTAAGTAGGTTGTAAAAAAATATAATTCGTTTATAATTATAGACGGAGGCGAAAATCATATGAATAATTATATAACGGGAAAAATTATAAAAGAATTAAGAGAAAAACAAAACCTTACACAATCGGAATTTGCAAGAATTATTAATGTCAGCGATAAAACAATTAGCAAATGGGAAACGGGAAAGGGATTACCTGATACTTCTTTAATAGAACCGTTAGCAAAAGCATTAAAAGTATCTGTAATTGAATTAATGAACGGAGAATATATTTCAAATCAAAATAAATCAAGCAACATGTTAAAATCGAAGTTTTCGGTATGTCCTGTTTGCTCAAATATAATTCATTCTATGGGTGAAAATATAAATTTGTGTTGCGGAATAACTTTGCCGATTTTAGAAGCAGAATCTGAAAATGAAACGCATATAATCAACTGTGAAACAGTTGAAAACGAATTCTTTGTTTCAATAAATCACGAGATGAGTAAAGAACACTATATTTCTTTTATTGCTTATGTTACAACAGACAGATGTGAAATTGTAAAACTGTATCCTGAACAAAATGCGCAAGTAAGATTTTTTAAAAGAGGTAAAGGAATACTTTATGCTTACTGCAATAAAGACGGATTGATAAAAAAGAATTTGTAAATATAATAAAACCCCAATCGGTTTATTAAGTGAACCGATTGGGGTTTATTTTTTAATTTTTAATAAATAAACGAATAGCGTTTTCGGTACTGATTCGGAGATATGCCTTTTTTCTTTTTAAAAAGATGATAAAAAGTAGAAAGGTTTTCAAATCCGCTTTCAAGCGCAATGTTAATAATGTCAAGATAAGTTGTTGTAAGCATTGCTGCGGCGTGTTCAATTCTCAGGTCGTTCAAATAATTGCCGATTGTTTGTCCTGTTGCGGCTTTGAACAATCGACTTAAATGCTCTCTCGATTTTCCCGAACGGTTTATTATTTCGCTTGTTTTTAAAGAATAAACTTCTCTTGCAGTTAAACTTTCGTAAAACTCGTCAAACCAAAGCGGTGTTTTAACTAAAAACTCGTTGTTAGGCATTATTTTACAATGTAACCTTCTTTAACACCAAAAGCAGCATTGCTTTCATCAGTATCAATATGCATAGCGAGAGCAAAGTTTTCATTAACTCTTACAACAACATCTTCAAAAATACAGCCTCTGTCAGCAGATTCTGCTTTAACGTTTACAATCTGCTTATCTTCAACACCGAATTTTTGGGCGTCGGCAGGGGTCATATGAATATGTCTTTTAGCAACAATAACGCCCTCTTGCAATTCAACTTCACCTTCGGGTCCTACGAGTTTGCAACCGGGAGTTCCTGCAATATCGCCCGACTCACGAATAACGCTTTGCACACCGATTGAACGAGCGTCGGTAGCGGAGAGTTCAACTTGGTCGGCGTTTCTTTCAGGTCCTAAAATTGTTGCGGTGAGTTCACGCTTCGGACCGATAACTCTTACTTTTTCTTCGCAAGCAAATTGACCGGGTTGCGATAAATCTTTTTTATTTGTCAAAGTGTGACCTTTACCAAAAAGAGTTTCCAAAGTTTCTTTACAGACATGAACATGTCTTGCAGATGTTTCAATAATAAACTTATCCATTTTATTTTCTCCTTAAACTTAATCTATTTATAATTTTACTCCTTTTTATTTAATTTTTCAACTGTTTTTAATAAAATTTATTGATTTTTTAAAACAGATATGTTTAAATAATATCGAGGTGATTTTTATGAGAATTGCTGTTGTTACGGGAGCAAGTTCAGGTATCGGATAAGAGTTTGTTAAAAAACTTTCCGAAAAAGATGAATTTGATCAAATTTGGATTATTGCAAGAAGAAAAGAAAGGCTTTTGGATTTGGAGTTAAAGTACGGTCAAAAAATCGTTCCGTTTGCACTTGATTTAACCAATCCCGATGATTTGGAAAGTATTGCGCTTGAACTTAAAAATCAAAAAACCGAAATAGGTCTTTTGATAAACTGTGCAGGTTTCGGCCGATTCGGCAAATATGATGAAATACCTCTTGAAGATTCTTTAAAAATGATTGATTTAAACTGCAAAGCGTTAGTTTATTTGAGCGAAATTTGTATTCCTTTTATGTCGGCAGGTGCAAAAATTTTGCAACTTGATTCAATCGCCGCTTTTCAGCCTTTGCCGTATTTAAATGTATACGGTGCAACAAAATCGTTTGTTATGAACTATTCGCTTGCACTTGATAAAGAACTTGCCGATAAAGGCATTCGTGTTTACGCACTTTGCCCCGGGTGGACAAAAACAGAATTTTTCGACGGAGCAGGAAATGAAAGTGGTGCAGTAACAAAGTTCAACAAGTGGTTTACCGCTGATGAAATTGTAAGTTATGCTTTAAGAAAAATTCAAAAATCAAAAAAAGTTTTGATAATTCCGAGTTTAAATAATAAAATTCAGGCGGTTTTAGTAAAATTTGTATCAAAGAATTTTGTTATGAACACATGGCTTAAACAACAAAATCATAAATAAAGGAGAGAATTTATGCAAAGAATAGCGTCATTTTGTGTTGACCACACAAAGTTAGATAAAGGTGTTTATGTATCCCGAATTGACGGTGATATTACCACTTACGATATAAGAATGAAGAAGCCTAATGTTGAAGAAGTGCTTCAAAACGATGCAATTCACACTATTGAGCATTTATTTGCGACATACGCTAGAAATTGCGAATACAAAGATGCGGTTATTTATTTCGGCCCAATGGGTTGCAGAACAGGTTGTTACTTTTTAACAAGAAATCTTGAAAATAAAACGGTTTTTCAAATAATAAAAGACGCTTTTAAATTCATTGCCGAATTTGATGGCGAAATTCCGGGTGCTACCGAAGTTGAATGCGGTAATTACCGTGACCATAATTTGCCTTTGGCAAAGTTGGAGGCACAAAAAATGTTACAAGTTTTAAATACTTTAACAGAGAGTGATATGCAATATAAGAGTTAATTTTGTGCAAAAATGTTAAAAACTGTGTTGAAATGTTAAAAAATATATTAAAACAAACGAAAATCCTTTCAAAAGGTTGCAATTTTGTAACTTTTAAGTTATAATTTTAAACGTTGGTTACAAAAATGTAACAAATTTTGTTGAATTTAAGAAAGGTATTTTATGATTAGTTTTAATAAAATTAAATCAGCGTCTGCCAATCTGAAAAAGAATTTTAATAGCAAAATCAGAAAAAGAGCATTAATATTGACAGTTGCGATAATAGCGGTTGTAATGATTTTACCTATTACACCGTTCAGCACAATAACATTTGCATATGAACTTAAATTAAATGATGAAACAATAGGTTATGTTTCGGGAAAAGATGTATTAAAAGATGCAAAAAACATTGTTAAAGAAGCAAAGGCTGATGTTGAAATAACGCCTAAGTATTCAAGAACAATTGTTGCTAACGGCTCGCTTGATAATGCTGACGATATTTCAAAAAGAATAATTGAAAGCAAAAATGTATTAACTGCCTACGGAATTTATGCTGATGATAAATGCGTAGTTTTGAGTTACAATAAAACGGTTTTAATGAATGCTTTGGAGAATATTAAATCAAACACTTTGAAAAATAAAAAGGCAGATATTGCAGAGTTTGATAAAAATGTTGAAATAAGAGAGGTTTTGAGTTTAAAATCTGATATTGACTTCAATATTGAAAGCATTATAAACAAAGCAAGCAGAGATATTAAGGTTAAACTCGGCTATATTAAAAACGAGAAGAAATTTATTAAATACAAAACAGTTAAAGAGAAAGATAATTCGCTTTACAAAGGAATAAACACGGTTGAAACCGAAGGTAAAAACGGTTTAAAAATCAAAAAAACGGTAACTTATTATATTGATAACAAAAGGGTAAAGAAAAAGGTTATTAAAACCATAATCGCCGAAAAAGCGGTTGACAAAATTGTAAAAATCGGCACGAAAAAAGCACCGAATTCAGATAAAAACGGCGGTATTTATGTGTGGCCGCTTGAAAAAGGCGCTTCTTGCTATATCAGCAGCGGTTTCGGTTACAGAGGAGGTAAACTTCATAAAGGTATTGATATTATCGCAAATAAAGGTACTGCAATTGTAGCGGTTGCCGACGGAAAAGTAGTTCGTTCTTCTGTTTTTTCAACTTACGGATATTGCATTGATATTATGCAAAATGACGGCACGCTTACAAGATACGCTCATTGCTCAAAACTTATTGCAAAGTTAGGCGATGAGGTTAAAGCAGGCGCTTTGATTGCACTTGTCGGCGATACCGGTCACGCAACCGCAAATCATCTGCATTTTGAGGTTCGTCCGAACGGCGGCGACCCTGTTAATCCTACGGATTATGTTAAAAAATAAATTATTCGGAGTATCAAATTTGATGCTCCTTTTTTATTGCAAAGATATGTAATATGTGATAAAATAATAATAATGCTCGTTGCCTTAATGTAGCAAATTATGTTCATCTTTCATAGAATATATTAAAAACGCTTTGGAAGGTGATTTTTTGAATACGTTTGCATACATAATTTTTTCGCTGCTCGTATTAGTTGGGGTGGCTTACATTATAAAATCGGTATTTTTCGGATTTTTTAAATATAATACCAGCGACAGCGTTTGTCCGATAATACTGTTAAAAGACAAAAACGAAGTGAATGTACGCAGTATTATCGAGCAAATTAGGCACAGCAATTTAAAATTTAAAAGCATTGTTGCTGTTGATACAGGAATAAACGAACAGGATAAAAACGCAATTGTTTTGCTTCTGAGAGATTATAATATACCTTTGATTGAAAAGGAAGAAGTCGGTGAATATTTGATTAAATGAGAGAAGAATTTGAAATAATAGCAGGAACAGTCGAAGATATTACATATATAAATGAAGATAACGGTTACAGCGTGTTCGTCGTTGAAGTAAATGGCGAACCTGTTACCGTTGTCGGCGTTTTTCCTTATATAAATGTTGGCGAACAGTTAGAACTAAAAGGAAGTTTTATTATTCATCCGCAATACGGTCAGCAGTTCAAAGCAGTTGAGGCTGTAAGAAGAATGCCCTCATCAACTGCCGCTATTTTAAAATATCTTTCATCGGGAGCAATTAAGGGAATAGGCCCTGCCACTGCACAAATGATAGTTTCACGCTTTGGCGAAGATACGCTGGATGTTATTGAAAATAATTCTGAAAAACTATCAATAATTCGCGGAATTTCTAATGAAAAGGCTAAAAGAATCGGCGAAGAGTATTTGAAATTATACGGTGTTCGAGAGGTAATGATGAAACTTTCAAAGTTTAATATTACTGCAAACGAAGCAATGCGTATATACAAAAAATTTGGGTTAAAATCAATTGAAAAAATAGCCGATAATCCTTATATGCTTTGCAAAGGAAATTTAGGTTTTTCATTTACACGTGCCGATGAAATTGCTGATAATCTTGAAAATGAGGTAGACAGCAGTTTTCGTGCGGAAGCGGGAATTGAGTACATATTAAAACACAACCTTTCAAACGGGCATACCTGTTTGCCGAAGGACAAGTTGCTTGCGGTTGCCCAAAAAATGCTTTCGTGCGATTATGACGAACTTGAAAGCGTGCTTGATAATATTATATATTCAGGCGGACTTACAAGAGCGTTTATTAATGAAGAAGAATTTATTTTTTTGCCCGATTATTATTCTGCTGAAAAATATTGCGCTAACAGGATTTTATTAAGTGCCTGCGTTCCGCCGACAGAAGTTCCTGTATCACTTTCACGCTTGGAGCAGGTTGAAAGAGAAACAGGCGTTATTTACGATAAAGTTCAAAAGCAGGCTATTACTACTGCACTTTCAAGCGGAATGTTGGTACTTACAGGCGGTCCCGGTACGGGTAAAACCACAACGCTGAAAGCAATTATTTCGCTTTTAAAGGAAAACGGAGAAAAAATTGCGCTTGCAGCACCCACCGGCAGAGCCGCTAAAAGAATGAGTGAACTTTGCGGCGAAGACGCAAAAACCATTCATCGTCTTTTAGAGGTTGAATGGGGCGAGAATGACAGGCAAATTTTTAAGCGGAATGAGAAAAATCCACTTGAATTTAATTGTATAATTGTTGATGAACTTTCAATGATGGATATAAAACTTTTTGAAGCGCTTTTAAAGGCTATGAGAGTAGACTGCCGTTTAATTTTAGTCGGCGATGTTGACCAGTTGCCTTCGGTCGGCGCAGGGAATGTTCTGAATGATATAATAGAATCAGGTGTAGTTTCGCAGGTTCGGCTTGAAAAAATATTCCGCCAAGCGCAGAAAAGTTTTATTGTAACAAACGCTCACCGAATAATTAAAGGCGATATGCCAAAGGCACAGCAAAGTGACAGTGATTTTTATATTGTAAACTCAAATGAGCCTGATGAATTGATAACCTCGCTTTACTGTACAAGACTTCACGATACTTTCGGATTTACACCTGAAAACACGCAGGTATTATGTCCCTCAAAAAAGCGTAAAACGGGTACTGTTAATATTAATAATAAACTGCAAAGCATAATCAACCCTGAAAATTTAATGACAAAAAAACAGATTAAGCGAAAAGGGTTTGTTCTGCGCGAGGGCGATAAGGTTATGCAAATTCGCAATAATTACGATGTTATTTGGACAAAGCAAAACGGCGACCAGGGCAGCGGAATTTTCAACGGAGATATAGGTGTGCTTGAAAAAATTGATAAGCAAACTTCTACAATAACGGTGAATTTTGACGATAAAATCGCTATGTTTACAGGCGAGGAGATTGATGATATAACGCTTGCTTACGCAATAACGGTGCATAAAAGTCAAGGTAGTGAATTTGACTGCGTAATTCTGCCTGTATGTGATTTGCCACCGCAGTTAAAATATCGTAATCTTTTATATACCGCTGTAACGAGAGCAAAAAAACTTTTGATAATTGTAGGCAAAGGTGCAGATATTAAGGCTATGATTGATAACGATAAAAAAACATTGCGCTATACGGCTTTCAGGCAGTTTTTAAAAGGACAGATAAGTTTTAACGGAGATTTTTAAAATGAAAGAAGAAACGAAACTTAAAATTTTGCACATATTTTTTCC
>CACYEQ010000154.1 GCA_902773485.1 Oscillospiraceae bacterium | reverse complement strand
TAAAACAGCAGGTACTGTTAAATATCAGGTAGTTGCTAAAAACTCGGCAGGTTCTTCTGCAAAATCAGCGGCTAAATCAATCAAAACAATGAATTTTTCTGCTAAGCCTACCGTTAAAGGTGCACCGGGTAAAAAATTAGTAACAGTTAAAGTTTCTAAAAAAATTACTAATGCTAACGGTTATCAGTATCAGGCAAGTCTTAAAAAGAATATGAAATCTGCTAAAAAAGCAACTTCAACTAAGACTTCTGCTAAAATCAAAAAATTGAAAGCAAAGAAAATTTACTATGTAAGAGCAAGGGCGTATAAAACTATTAACGGCAAAAAAGTTTATGGTGCTTGGTCAAAAGTAGTTAAATTGAAGAAGAAAACAAAATAAGATTTAACTTTTAAAAGACCGCTTTGTTTTAGGCGGTCTTTTGTGTTTGAGGTTGGTAAAAGAAGTTGAAAAGAACAATTTCATTATTGCTGATAATTTGTCTGTCGTTATGCTCTTGCGGAAGTTATAAAATTGAGAATAATAATTACTCAGTTCCGTATCTTGACGGAACAACTACAAAAAATCCTTTTTCGGTATCATCACCTATCGAAACTGGAAAAAGTGATTCAACAAAAACTGTTAAAGATAAATGTAAAACGAATACAAGAACTAAAATCGGCAAAAAGGAAACGAAAGTTGTAGACGCAAAGAATAGGCTTTCAAAGAAATCCGCAATAAAGGGAGCTGGCAATAAGAATAATACTAACGGTAAAGGTGAAAATAACAGAGTCGGAATAGGCTCAGGTAATGTAAGCGGTCAAAAAGTCGACAAAAACAATGGTGAAAACGTCGGTGTAAACAGCGGTGGCTCTTATGAAAAAAACCCTGAGCAAACACTTGCAACAACCGAAGTTTTAACAACGGAGGCCACTACACTTGCGCCCCTTAAAGATACCGATACCGCATATATCACAAAATACGGCAAAAAGTATCATCGTGCAGACTGCGGTTATCTTTATAAAAGTAAAATCGCGATTTTAGTAGGCGAGGCGAAAGAAAAAGGTTATGTGCCTTGTTCTGTTTGCAACCCGTGAATATTCAAAAAACGCAGTTATTTTTAACTTCGTTTTTTATTCTGTATATTTAATTATATTGGGAATATTACAGTTAATAGAATAATAAATTCTGTCCAAAAACTTAATTGTGCAGAACTTACAAATGAAATTAGTAATTTTTTACAAATATATTTTATTATCATATTTTATCTTGAAAAATCCTTATATTGGATATATAATTTATATAATAATTTATATATTTTAAAAATGATTTATAAAGGAATAAAACAGAAATGAACAGTACAAGAAAAATAATTAGTATAGTTTTTTCTATAATTATGACAATATCATTTGCATATTCAGTAACCGCCGAGTATTCAAATGATTATGAGTGGGAATATGAAGTGATTTCAGAAACTAATATTATTCTGGAGTATTATGAGGGGTATGATAGCAATATAAAAATACCTTCAACAATCGATGGTTATAATGTAAGAGAGATTGATGCTACAATCTTGGATAATGTATTTGATTATGAGGATGTTTCCACAATAACTATACCAAGTTCTGTAACATATATTGCAGACGATGCATTTTTAGGATTTGAAAATGTGATTTTTTATGTTAATCAAGGGAGTTATGCACACGAGTATGTTAAAAATTTTGGTTTAGTTTACTTTTTTAGTAACGGTAATATGAATATCAACACTGTAAAGATAAATGCGTTAAAGAGTAGTTATACATATACCGGGTCAGAAATACAACCTAATATAACTTTAAAATGGAATAACTATACATTGAAAAAAGATAAAGATTATAGCTTATCATATTATAACAATAAAAACAAAGGTAAAGCAACTATAAAAATTACCGGTAAAGGTAAATTTACAGGTATAATAAAAAAGTATTTTAGTATTACTGAAAAGAGAATTAAAAGTTTCAAAGTATATGATGTCCAATATACTGGAAAGAAGATTTATCCAAAATTGTATGACTCCAAAACTAATAAAAAATATAAAAAAGATAAGGATTATAAAATTAAAGTTTATGGTGGAAAGTCTATTGGAAAACATAAAATAAAAGTAACTTTTAAAGGAAATTACAAAGGAATTATTGTAAAATATTTTAAGGTGCTACCTAAGGGTGTTAAAAAAGCAAAAATAACGAATGTAACAACAACTTCTATACATGTTAGTTGGTCAAAAGTTAAAGGTGTAACAGGCTATAAAATTTATATTCTTGACTCAAAAAAGATAAAGTTTAAATATTATAAAACGACAAGTGCAACCAGTTTGACTTTGAATAGACTTCGATCGACAGATGATGAAATTGATTTTTTTATTTACGCCTACAAAAAGATTAAAGGAAAAAACTATGAGAGTTTAAAAGGTTATTTTAATTGGAAATATCTTAATTTATCGGCACCTAATTACTCTTTAATAAATTCTGATTTTGGTGAAATTACACTTAAATTTAAAAAATATGCAAGTTATCAAATTCAGTGGTCAAAATCAAGTAATTTCAGCAGTATTCGTTCCGGAAAACTTACAACTAATAGTGCGAGAATTTATTACCTTTCTTCAGGACAGAAATACTATGTTAGAGCGAGACAGTACAGGTATGAAAACGGAAAACTAAAAGTAGGACCGTGGAAAGTTAAATCAATTAAAACATACTAAATTTGTTAACAAAAAAAGACGCTTTTCTTTTTGAAAAAAGCGTCTTTTAAAATTCGTTAAATATTAATTAAACAATACCTTGTGCCATCATAGCATCGGCAACTTTTAAGAAGCCTGCAATATTAGCACCGGCAACAAAGTTGTCTTTCATACCGTAATTTTCGGCAGCGTCAGCCGAGTTGTGGTAAATATTAACCATAATATCTTTAAGTTTTGCGTCAACTTCTTCAAATGTCCAAGCGAGTCTTTGTGAGTTCTGGCTCATTTCAAGCGCAGAAGTTGCAACACCGCCTGCGTTTGCTGCTTTTGCAGGTCCGAATAATACGCCGTTTGACTGGAATACTTCAACAGCCTCAGGAGTTGAAGGCATATTAGCACCCTCTGCAACTGCTATTACGCCGTTTGCAACCAGTTTTTTAGCAGATTCTTCGTCAAGTTCATTTTGTGTAGCACAAGGCAGAGCAATATCGCATTTGATACTCCAAATACCGCTGCAACCTTCGTGATATTCAGCCTCAGGGTGTTTATTAAGATACTCTTTAATTCTTTTTCTTTCAACTTCTTTAAGTTGTTTTACATAGTCAAGGTCAATACCGTTAGCATCGTAGATGTAACCGTTTGAGTCAGAAAGAGCAACGACTTTACCACCCAGTGCTGTTGCTTTTTCGGTAGCGTAAATAGCAACATTGCCCGAACCCGAAATTACAACAGTTTTACCGTTGAATGAATTGCCTTTGTCGTTAAGCATTTCTTCGGTAAAGTAGCAAAGACCGTAACCGGTTGCTTGTGTACGAGCGAGCGAACCTCCGTAAGTTAAACCTTTACCTGTTAGAACGCCAACAAATTCGTTGCGTATTTTTTTGTACTGACCGTATAAATAACCGATTTCTCTTCCGCCTACGCCAATGTCGCCTGCTGGAACATCTGTATCAGCGCCGATATGTTTGCAAAGTTCTGTCATAAAACTCTGGCAGAAGCGCATAACTTCTGCGTCTGATTTTCCCTTAGGGTCAAAGTCGGAACCACCTTTACCACCGCCGATAGGAAGACCAGTAAGTGAATTTTTGAAAATCTGCTCAAAACCGAGGAATTTAATAATACCTTCATAAACAGACGGATGGAAACGTAGACCGCCTTTGTAAGGTCCGATTGCACTATTAAATTGGATTCTGAAACCTCTGTTAACCTGAACTTTGCCGTTGTCATCAACCCAAGGTACTCTGAATTTGATAATTCTTTCAGGTTCAACAATTCTGTCAATAAGACCTTGTTCTTCAAATTCAGGGTGTTTAGCAACAACAGGCTCCAAAGATTCCAAAACTTCTTTTACTGCTTGAAGAAATTCAGGCTCGTTTTGGTTTCTTTTTTCAACGTCTGCCATTACTTTTTTGAGATACTCATTTTTTAAACTCATAATATTTGCTCTCCTTTTAATAATGATATATTTGAAAACAACAAATTTTTATTTGCCGATTCATTTTTAACAAAAAAGCGTTACACAAGCAAAAAGTGCTTTGTAACGCAATCGAATTATTTTATTTTGCTGTAAAAGCACATTAATAATAATACCATTTTTGCAAAAATATGTCAATAATATTTTACAAAAAATTCTAATTTTATAGTGTTGGAGAGTTTTGCGGTTAAAAACTAACATTAATGGTTTTGTTCTTGTGCGTAATACTCTATGGTGATCGATATTTAATTTACGGTTATAATCCGACTGTTTTAGGTCGGGCTAGTTTGTAAATAATTAATATTATGTTCACAAAGTAAAAAAGGTTTTGTGTTATTATAATAAGGTAATATTTAGCAATACTAACTAAAAAAGGAGGGCTATAATGACAGCAACGGAATTAGATTTAACCGAAACGATAAAACTTCTTCATTCTATCAGCATTAACCCTGTTATTAAAGGGCTTAATTCAAACGAGTATTTGTCGTTAAAAATCTTAATTTCAATGACAAAGTCAAAGCAAAAAAACAGTATTCATGTTTCTGACATTACCAAAAAAATGAATATTGCTGCACCTTCTGTTACAAAACTGCTGAATGGTCTTGAATTAAAAGGTTATATAACCCGAAAAAATGATTCTATTAACCGTCGTAATATTGATGTATTTATAACCGAAAAAGGAATTGATGTAAAAAATCAGGCAGATGTCGTTTTAAGCAATTTTATAGCAAATGTTTATAAAAGAGTAGGAAGAGAAAATATAGAACAGTTTTTAAAATTGTCAAAACTAATTTCAACCGCTATTTCAGATGAAATAGTTGCACTTCAAAATAAGGAGATGATATTATGAACAAAGTAGATGCAGAGAAGAGAGATTTTTCGATAATTACACCGCAGATTTCCGATTTATCGGGTGTTTGTTTTGATAATAATCAAATAGAACAGCAGTTGTATTCAAAATTTGCTGTAAACAG
>CACYEQ010000153.1 GCA_902773485.1 Oscillospiraceae bacterium | reverse complement strand
GCAAAAGAGTTTAAAGAAAAAATTGCTCTTATTGATGAACAGTTAGCAAAAATATAAATAAAATCAGCCTCTCTACATTTAGAGGGGCTGAAAACTTTTTGGAGGTAAAAATTATGTCATTTTCAAAAGCAAAAGAATATTTGCAAAAATTCAAATTGCAAGATAGAATTATGGAATTTGACACTTCTTCTGCAACTGTAAGTATGGCGGCTGCGGCAATTGGTTGTACTGACGGCGAAATCGCAAAATCACTTGCGTTTATTGTTGACGCTAGACCTATTTTAATTATAGTTGCGGGCGACAAAAAGATTGATAATCCTAAATTCAAAGAAGAATTTAACACAAAAGCAAAGATGATACCTTTTGATGCAGTTGAAGAACTTATTGGCCACGCAGTCGGCGGAGTTTGTCCTTTTGGAATAAATGATAATGTTGATATTTATTTAGATGTTTCCTTAAAACACTATGAAATCGTTTACCCTGCCTGCGGAAGCTCAAACAGTGCAGTTAAGCTTAATTTATCAGAACTTGAACAAATGTTACTATATAAAAAATGGGTAGATGTTTGTAAGGAAATGTAAATAGTCATTAATATAATATCAGGAGGTAACTATGCCGAATATTCACGATTATTTATTATGGCGAGGCGATATTCCAATAAACAGCCGTTTTGACTTTAACAAAATTGACAGTATGGTTTTATCACGGTTTGCATATTTAAGATTTGATAAAATTGAGTTGAACGACAACGAAAGTATTGAAGCTATTGCTTTTAAAATGAATAAATTAGACAGCAATGAGTTCTTGTACAACGGCGACAAAGAGTTAATTGCATATCTTGGTAAAAGCGATAGATTTAAAAATATGATAGTTACAGACTTTGTTAAAAATACAGATAAAAAAATAGACAAACAGTTTTCAGCAATAACAATTCATATATCAAAAAAACAACTGTATGTATCGTATATTGGCACAGACAGCACAATTAACGGCTGGAAAGAAGACTTTAATATGTCTTTTATGGACAATGTTCCTTGCCAAGTTGCAGGAAAAGAGTATTTACAGCAAATTGCTGAAAAGTATCCTAATAAAAAAATCAGAATAGGCGGTCATTCAAAAGGCGGAAATGTAGCCATATACTCTGCAATCACTGTTCCTGAAAGCATTCAAAAAAGAATAATTAAGGTTGATAATTATGACGGACCCGGCTTTAGCAAAGAAATTATTAATAAATACTCTAACAAAAAAATAGTAAAAAAAATTGAAACATTTATTCCACAGGACTCAATTATTGGAAGATTGTTAAATCATAAAGAAAAGATATTTATTACATTAAGTGTTGAAAAAGGAATATACCAACACGATATTTATTCTTGGCAATTAATAAAAGATGAATTAATACAATCAGAGAAAACCACAGATGCAAGTGAAATCATAAATCAAGCGATAACCGATTGGTTGCAAACAACCTCAGTTAACCAAAGAAGAATATTTATCGATTCATTGTTTGAACTTTTTTACTCAACTGAGTCTGAAACTTTCGGAGATATTTCAAAGGCTTTATTTACAAATATATCAAAAATTTTGAAAAAGTATAAAACTATATCTTCTGAGGACAGAAAAACAGTAACAAGTATGCTTAGAATCTTTGTAACATCGTATTTTAATGTGATAAAAGAACGACAAATAACTAAAAAAGAAAACTCAAAATTGAAGCAACTGATTGAAAGAGAGAGTATAAATGACATATAAACAAGCGACGGATTATATTGATTCGTTTTTAATATTCGGCTCAAAATTGGGGTTAGAGCGAATTATAAAACTATTAAACGACCTTGGAAATCCGCAAGATAAACTAAAATTCATTCACGTAGCAGGAACAAACGGCAAAGGTTCTACCTCGAAATTTACCGCCTCGATTTTAACTCAGGCAGGTTATAAAACGGGTATGTTTATTTCGCCTTACATTATAAATTTTAGAGAGCGTTTTCAAGTAAACGGCGAAATGATTTGCAAAAAAGATCTTTGCGAAATTGTAGAGCAAATAAAACAAGTGGTTGATGCTTACCCAAAAGAGGAACTGCCCACAGAATTTGAAATAGTTACCGCTATTGGTATGATGTATTTTTACCGCCAAAAATGTGATGTTGTGGTACTTGAAGTAGGACTCGGCGGAAGATTTGATTCAACAAATGTTATTAAAAATCCTCTTTGCAGTGTAATTTGCTCGATTTCAATCGACCATACCGAGCAGTTGGGCGATACTATTGAAAAAATCGCATTTGAAAAAGCAGGTATTATTAAGCAAAACTGCAAAACAGTTCTCTACCCTATTCAGGCGGAGGAAACCATTAAAGTTGTAAGGGAAGTTTGCAAGCAGAAGCACAGCAATTTTACAATTGCAAATCAAGATGAAATTACGATCGTCAAAAGCACTCTTAACGGCGATATTGTAAATTACAAGGGTCAGGAAATTAAACTGCCGATTGCAGGAGGTTATCAACCGCTAAACTTTTTAACTGCCGTTTTAGCAATCCAAAAGAGCGGTTTTAAAGTGAGTGATGAAGATATAAAAAAAGGTGCCGAACAAGCATATTTTCCTGCAAGGTTGCAATTAGTTTCTAATAACCCGAAAATCTTGATTGACGGAGCGCACAACCCCGACGGTATTCGCTCGTTAAAAGAGCATTTGAAAAAGTATTTTGATAAGCCGATTGCCGTTATCGGAATGATGAAAGATAAAGACACCGACAAGGTTTTATCAGAAATCGCCCCCCTGTTTTGTGAAATTCATACTGTTACAGTGAATAATCCTCGCTCAATGACTGCTGATGATTTAAAAACAAAAGCAGAAAAATATTGCGATAAAGTTATAGCCGAAAAATCGCTTGAAAACGCTGTTTTAAACGCAAAAAACACAAAAAAAGATATTTGCATTTGCGGTTCGTTTTATTTGTGCTCAGATGCGTTAAAGTTTTTTTAATGCTCGCCAAAATTCGACTGAAAATATAAATAAAAGTCTGTATTATTTTTAATACAGGCTTTTTTGTTTGGAGGAAAAACTATGGAATGTAAATTAAATATGACAGATGATACATTAACTGCCGAACTTGACGGTGAAATCGACCACCACACCGCAAAGAATGTTCGCGAGCAAATTGACCTTGAAATCGACACTCAAACCCCAAAAACGCTGATACTTGATTTTTCGGACATTACTTTTATGGACAGTTCAGGAATTGGCCTGATTATGGGCAGATATAAAAAAATAAAGTCTATCGGCGGTAAAGTTAAAATTAAAAATCCCTCGCCTAATACATACAGAGTTTTAAAATTGGCGGGAATGGACAGGCTTGCAAAAATTGAAAGAGAGGAATAAAAAACATGAAAACAATAAATAAATTTAAAATGCAACTATGTGCAAAATCAACAAATGAAAGTTTTGCCAGAGCGTCGGTAGGCGCATTTATTGCGCAGTTAGACCCGACAATTGAAGAAATATCCGACATTAAAACAGCGGTTTCAGAGGCAGTTACAAACTGCATTGTTCACGCTTATAAAGAACAAAACGGAGATATTTACATAACGGTAAAAATATTTGAAAACAACAAGGTGAAAATAATTATCCGCGATAAAGGTTGCGGAATTGTCGATATTAAAAAGGCAATGGAACCGCTATATACCACAGGCGGTTCAGAACGAGCAGGTTTGGGATTTGCGGTAATGGAATCGTTTACCGATAAACTGCGTGTAATTTCAAAAGTCGGAAAAGGTACAACCGTTACCCTTTTTAAAGAAATAAAATCAAAATGAGTTATGAAAAATTAGTAAATGAAAATTTAAAGTTAGTTCATGCCTGTGCTCACAAAATGCAATTCAAAGGAATTGAATACGACGAGTTGTATTCGGCAGGCTGTATAGGGCTTGTAAAGGCAGCAAAACGGTTTGACGAAAGCAAGGGATTTAAGTTTTCAACCTATGCGGTACCGGTCATTTTGGGTGAAATAAAACAACTTTTCAGAGATAACAACCCGATAAAAATAAGCCGTGCGGTAAAAGATTTAGGAAACAAGGCTAACAAAGCAATAATTGAGTTAAAACTAAACTTAGGGCGAGAGCCTACGCTAAGCGAAATCGCCAAAATTACGGGAGCGAGTTCAGAAGAAGTCGCTTATGCACTTAATGCAATTCGTACACTCAAATCGCTCGATACAGATGAAGTAATTGAAAGAAAAGTTTATATTTCAATTGAAGATACATTAATAAACAAAGTATCAATAAACCAACTTATTGAAGAACTTAATGAAAACGATAAAATTTTATTGAAACTTCGTTATTTTTCTGATAAAACGCAAAACGAAACCGCAAAAATAATGGGATTAAGCCAAGTTCAGGTATCAAGAAAAGAGAAAAAACTGCTGAAACAGTTGAAAATTCGTCTTTCGGTGTGATTTAAATAAATAATTTAATGTTTTTTAATGTTTTTTATGTATTTCAACAAAAATATACTTGACAATTTATAAATAACGTTGTATTATATTAATATAGATAATTGTTTGAGGTTCTTTTTTGTCTATGATGAATAAATTTTCTGATTATTCAGATGAAAATTTAATTTCTGCCTGCAAAAGTGGTGATGACGACGCCTACGGTGTGCTTATTGGTCGTTATCTTTTTGCGGTCAGATCAAGAGCGTATGCTTACGATAAAAGTGCAATTGATTTTGAAGATTTAGTTCAGGAAGGGTTAATCGGTCTTGTCAATGCAGTTAAGTGTTACGACGGCAGTTTCGGTACTTCATTTTCTACTTTTGCTTACCTTTGCATTGACCGCAATATTATGTCGGCAGTTAAAAAAACTTTTAGTAAAAAGCAAATTCCGAAATCGGTGTTGGTTTTTATTGAAGAAACAAGCGACTTTGAATCAAATAATTATGAAAATCCCGAAATTGCTTTAATATCAAAAGAAAATATTGATTTATTAAAAAAAAGAATAACCGATAAACTTTCAAATCTTGAAAAAAATGTTTTAACACTGTATTTAAACGGAAATTCTTATGATAAAATTGCAAAAATTCTGAATATTTCGCAAAAATCGGTTGATAATGCAATTCAAAGACTCAGAAAAAAACTTAAATGAATCGGAGAACTCGTAAATTTCGAGTTTTAATATAAAGAATTAATTTAAGAGAGGTATCCCCTATGTTTGAAGACAAAACATTAATTTGTAAAGAATGTGGTCAGGAGTTTGTTTTTACCGCCGGTGAGCAGGAGTTTTATGAGGCAAAAGGCTTTGTAAATGAGCCACAACGTTGTAAATCCTGTCGTGATGCAAGAAAAGCGGCTTCAAAGGCTAACAGAGAAATGTTTGTAACTGTATGTGCTTCTTGTGGCGCGGAAGCAAAAGTTCCTTTTAAACCTCGTGAGGACAGACCTGTTTATTGCAGTGAATGTTTTGCGAAAATGAAAGAATCAGAAGAAACAGAAGAAGCAGAAGTAATAGAAGAGTAAATGATTATTTTTATTCTTTTCATTTATAAATCTCTAAAATTCAAGCCCCCTATAAAGAATAGGGGGCTTGAATTTTTTATTCTATTAATAATTTTCGGCTTTTATTTCAAAGAACGATTGCGGATGGTCGCAAACAGGACAAACATCTGGTGCATTAGTTCCGATAACAATATGTCCGCAATTTCTGCACTTCCAGATTTTAACTTCACCTGCTTCAAAGACTTTACCGTTTTCAACATTATCAAGCAATTT
>CACYEQ010000152.1 GCA_902773485.1 Oscillospiraceae bacterium | reverse complement strand
GTTCCTATGCTTATTCCCGAACTAAACTTCGAGCATGCTGAAATTATAAAATCACAGAGAAAAAGACTCGGTACAAAACGCGGATTTGTTGCAGTAAAATCTAACTGTTCAATTCAAAACTATGTACCTGCTCTCTTCCCTGTAAGCAAAAAATATCATATTAAAGATGTTTTGGTTTGTACTTATCAAGCAATTTCAGGTGCAGGTAAAACTTTTGAACGCTGGCCTGAAATGGTTGACAATGTTATTCCTTTTATCGGCGGTGAAGAAGAAAAGTCAGAGCAAGAGCCTCTTAAAATTTGGGGCAGAATTGAGGGCGACAAAATTGTTAATGCTTCTCGTCCTAATTTTACCGCTCAATGTATAAGGGTACCTGTTTCTGACGGTCATTTAAGCGCTGTTTTTGTAAGATTTGAAAACGGCGAAAAACCTGAAATAGATGAAATGATTGATATTTGGAACACTTTCTCTTCTGTTCCTCAAAAATTAAAACTTCCTTCTGCTCCTGAGAAATTTTTGCATTACTATACCGAAGATGATATGCCTCAAGTAAAATTAACTCGTGATACAGATAAAGGTATGGCAGTTCATATCGGCAGACTCAGAGAAGATACACAATATGATTATAAATTCGTATGTCTTTCACACAATACACTTCGCGGTGCCGCAGGCGGTGCAGTATTAATGGCCGAATTTCTTGCCGCAAAAGGATATTTTGATTAAATTAATTAAATGAGGTTATAAACTTATGAAAAATACAATTTTTACAGGTGCCGGTGTAGCACTTGTAACACCAATGAATGAAGACGGATCTATTAATTTTGACAAGTTAAAAGAAATTATTGATTTTCAGATTGAAAACAGTACTGATGCTATTATTGCTTGCGGAACAACCGCTGAAAGTGCAACTATGTCGCACAAAGAACATGAGCAGGTAATGAAATTTATAATTGATTATGTCGATAAAAGAGTTCCTGTTATTGCAGGAACAGGCTCAAATGAAACATATTTTGCTGCCGACCTTTCTGTTTATGCGGAAAAATGCGGTGCTGACGGGCTCTTGATTGTTACGCCTTACTACAACAAAACTTCGCAAGAGGGCTTAATTCAGCATTTTAATTATATTGCAGACAGAGTAAACATTCCGATTATTCTTTATAATGTTCCCTCTCGTACGGGACTTAATATCACACCTGAAACTTATAAAGTATTATCACAGCATAAAAATATTGTTGCTACAAAAGAGGCTTCGGGAAACATTTCACAAGTTGCAAGAATTAAAGAACTTTGCGGTGATGACCTTGATATTTATTCAGGCAACGACGACCAAATTGTTCCTATTCTTTCGCTCGGTGGTAAAGGTGTAATATCGGTTCTTTCAAATGTTGCTCCGAAAGTTGCTCACGATATTTGCGAAGAGTATTTTAAAGGCAATGTTAAGAAAAGTGCTGATTTGCAAATAGAATACCTTGACCTTATAAATAATTTATTTATTGAAGTTAATCCTACACCTGTTAAAGAGGCTTTGAATATTATGGGATTCCAAGTAGGCGAATGCAGATTACCGCTTGTAAAACCGACAAATGAGCATTGTAAAATCATTGAAGAATCGCTTAAAAAACACGGTTTGACTAAATAATTAAAATAAAGGATGTGTAACAATGGTTAAATTGCTGCTTGTAGGCGCTTGCGGTAAAATGGGAAAAGTTATTTCAAATATTGTAGATAACAGAGGTGACTGCAAAGTAGTTTGCGGTGTTGACGCTTTTGGTGAAAAATATTCTGACTTCCCTGTTTATAAAGATTTTTCTGAAATTGACGAAAATCCCGATGTTATTATTGACTTTTCGCACCCATCGGCATTAAAAGGATTGTTAAAATTTGCGTCTGAAAAAAATATTCCGGCGGTCATTGCCACAACAGGACTTTGTGAAGAACATATTGAAATGATAAATTCAGCTTCAAAAAAAATACCTGTATTTTTCACTTACAATATGTCGCTCGGTGTTAATTTACTTGCTGAACTTGCAAAAAAAGCAACAAGTGTTCTTTCAAACGATTTTGACATTGAAATAATTGAGGCACATCACAACCAAAAAATTGATGCTCCGTCAGGCACTGCTTTAATGCTTGCCGATACGATTAACGAAGAACTTGATAATTCATATAATTATGAATTTGACCGTCATTCAAAGAGCGAAAAAAGGCCTAAAAAAGAAATAGGTCTTCACGCGGTAAGAGGCGGAACAATAGTCGGTGAACACGAGATTATTTTTGCAGGCAGGGATGAAATTATTAAACTTTCTCACTCTGCCCGCTCAAAAGAGATTTTTGCTGTCGGCGCGGTAAACGCTGCAATTTACCTTAAAAATCAAAACCAAGGAATTTTTAATATGTCAGATTTACTATCGGCAAAATAAATTCTTTTGAAAGGGTGCATAAAATATGCCCGAACTCTTTAACTTCTCAATTAAAGAGGATGTTACACAGATAAATGTATATAAAATGCCTGCTGAAACTTGCTTTTTAACATTGCTTTTCAGCAGGTTTTTTGATGAAAATATCGAAACTGATATGATTTCAAGACCTTTAACTCATACTTTTGATACTCACCTTTCTTTTACAATAAAAGATGATGATTTAAAAAAAGCGGTTAAGATTTTAACTGAACTGAAAAAAGATTTTAAACAACTGAAATTTTCAATTTGCGCAGGTAATTCAATTATTACAGTAGAAGTTGAAAATAATAAAAAATCAGATACTGTTGCAAAAATTCTTGATAAATTCTGCTCGTTAAATATTGAAATACTACTGATTTCTACGGGAGAAAAAGATATTAGACTTTTAATTTCAAGTTCTTCTCCCCTTTTACAAATGAATTAGAAATAGAATAAAACTCTGCAAAAGCAGAGTTTTATTCTTTAATTATTTCATTATTGCGCCTTTATCCGCACCGCTTACCAATCGAGAGTAACGATAAAGCCAACCCGATTTAATGTTAGGTTCCGGAGCAACATAATTTACTTTTCTGTTTGCAAATTCTTCATCAGAAACATTTACATTTATTGTTGCGTTTGGAATATCAATTTCAATAGTATCGCCCTCTTCAATAAGTCCTATATTACCGCCGTCTGCCGCCTCTGGCGAGACATGACCGATTGAAGCACCTCTTGATGCGCCTGAAAATCTTCCATCGGTAATAAGAGCAACAGTTTTATCAAGTTTCATACCTGCTAATGCTGATGTAGGATTGAGCATTTCACGCATACCGGGACCGCCTTTTGGACCCTCATAACGAATAACGACGACATCACCATCGTGAATCTCAGATGCATATATTGCCTTAATAGCGTCGTCTTCACTATTAAAAACTCTTGCGGGACCACTGTGTTTAAGCATTTCAGGAGCCACCGCACTTCTTTTAACTACACAACCGTTTTGGGCAATATTGCCCCATAAAATTTGAATTCCGCCTGTTTCGCTGTAAGGGTTGTCAATAGGACGAATCGAATTAGTATCTTTAATATACGCACCCTCAATGTTCTCGGCAATTGTTTTGCCTGTTGCGGTAATAAGCGACAAATCAAGCAAATCTTTCTTTGCAAGTTCAGCCTGCACAGCAGGAATACCTCCTGCATTATTAAGGTCTTGCATATGTGTAGGACCTGCTGGCGCCAAATGGCACAAATTAGGTACTCTTTTGCTGGTTTCATTAAATAATCTTAAATCAAGCGGAACGCCTGCCTCGTTTGCAATTGCAAGTAAATGCAAAACGCTGTTTGATGAACAACCGAGTGCCATATCGCATGCGAGCGCATTTTTGATTGATTTTTCATTAATAATCTGACGAGCGGTTATACCTTTCTCTACTAAATTCATAATAGCCATACCAGCGTGCTTCGCAAGAGCAGTTCTGGCAGAATGAACAGCAGGAATTGTGCCGTTGCCCGGAAGTGCAATACCGAGCGATTCACAAAGACAGTTCATACTGTTCGCTGTATACATACCGGCGCAAGAACCGCAACCCGGACAAACTCCTTTTTCGCATTCATCAAGTTTACACTCATCAATAATGCCCGCTTTATAAGCCCCTACCGCCTCAAACATTTTTGAAAGGCTGACTTCATCGCCGTCATAAGAACCTGCAAGCATTGGTCCGCCAGAACATACAACAGCAGGAATATCAAGGCGAACTGCACCCATTACCATACCGGGAACAATTTTATCACAGTTAGGAATAAGTACAACACCATCTAACTGGTGCGCCATTACCATAGTTTCAACGCTATCAGCAATAAGTTCACGAGAAGCAAGTGAGTATTTCATTCCTATATGTCCCATAGCAATACCGTCACAAACACCGATTGCAGGAATTAATACAGGTGTACCGCCTGCCATTCTAACTCCTGCTTTGACAGCGTCGGCAATTTTATCAAGATGAAAATGACCCGGAACAATTTCACTGTGAGCTGAAATTACACCTATAAGCGGTCGTTCTAACTCTTCTTTTGTATATCCCATTGCATAAAACAAAGAACGATTTGGCGCACGCTCTGCACCTTTTGTTACATTGTCACTTCTTAAATTCATAAGAGTTAATCCTTTCTTTAAAACAAAGGCTGACTAAATTGAAGCCAGCCTTAACGTTTGTAATTATTTTTTAAGCCAACTCATCATTTTACGGAGTTCTGCACCTACTTTTTCAAGTAAATGTTCGCTCTCTTTACGACGAGTAGCCAAGAATTTAGCCTTTCTGCCTGATGAGAATTCTGACATAAACTCAGATGCAAAAGTACCGTCTTGAATTTCAGACAAAACTTTCTTCATCTCTTTTCGGGTATCATCAGTGATAAGTCTTTTACCTGTTCTGTAATCGCCGTATTCAGCAGTGTTTGAAATAGAATATCTCATCATAGCAAAACCGCCACTGTTGATAAGGTCAACGATGAGTTTCATTTCGTGAATACACTCAAAATAAGCCATTTCAGGTTCATAGCCTGCTTCTACCAATGTATCAAAACCTGCTTTCATAAGTTCTGTTACACCGCCGCAAAGAACTGCTTGCTCACCGAAGAGGTCAGTTTCGGTTTCTTCTCTGAATGAAGTTTCAAGAATACCTGCTCTGCCTGCACCGATTCCGCTTGCGTATGCCAAGGCATAATCTTTTGCTCTACCAGAAGCATCTTGATATACAGCGATAAGACTTGGAACGCCTTTACCTTCAAGATACTGACTTCTAACTGTATGACCTGGTCCTTTCGGAGCAATCATAATTACATCAATATCTTTTGCAGGTTTAATAAAATTGAAGTGAATATTAAATCCGTGAGCGAAACAAAGAACATTTCCTTCTTCCATGAAAGGTGCAACCTGCTCATTGTAAATATCAGCAGCGAGTTCATCAGGAACAAGCATCATAACGATGTCAGCCGCTTTTGCCGCCTCAGGAATTTCCATAACTTTAAGTCCTGCATCTTCTGCTTTTTTCCAACTTGAAGAATCTTTGCGAAGACCGACAATTACATCTACTCCGCTTTCGTTCAAGTTTTGTGCGTGTGCGTGACCTTGACTGCCGTAGCCCATAATAGCAACAGTTTTACCGTCAAGTAAACCTAAATTACAGTCTGAATCATAGTATTTTTTAATCATAATAAAAACTCTCCTTTTGTTTTTAAATTTTTACTTAATTAATTTTACATTTCCGCGTTGCATTGCGGTAACACCTGTTCTGCATACTTCCAAAATATTATAATTTGAAAGTATTTCTAAAAATCCGTCGATTTTGTCAGGCTCGCCTGTCAGTTCAAAAACCATACTGTCAGAAGATAAATCAATAATTTTTGCTTTATAAATTGTTGCTATCTCTCTTAAAGCAGGTCTGTTAGACTCATCAGCCTGAACTTTTATAAGCAAGAGTTCCCTGAGCAACGACGATTTTTCTTCAAGTTCAAAAAATCCTTTAAACTCATGTATTTTTTCAGTTTGACGCATAATCTGATTAAATTCAGCCTCATTACCTCTTGTTGTAATGGTAATTCTTGATAAATTTTCATTATTCGTAGCAGAAACCGTCAAACTGTCGATGTTAAAACCTCTCTGGCAGAATAAAGAGGAAATTCTGGCGAGCACACCCTCGTGGTTTTCAACCAATACACTGATATATCTTTTGTTATCCACTTGCTTTTCCTCCTCACTCATTAATTGTATCATTAACGGTTTTTCCGGCCGGAATCATTGGCAAAACTCGTTCTTCTCTGTTAATTCGACAATCAATCCAAACAGGTCCGTTGCAATCTTTTGCTTTTTCAAGAGCATCAGCCAATTCTTCATTAGTTTCACAAATAAAACCTGTACCTCCAAAACCTTCTATGACTTTTTTATAATCAGTTACTCTTTCGGGTTCTGATGAAGAAAACCTTCTGCCATAGAAAACGGCCTGCCATTGCCTTACCATACCTAGAACGGCATTATTCATAATAATACTTACAACAGGTACACCGTAACTAACTGCGGTACAAGCCTCGTTCATATTCATATGGAAAGAGCCGTCACCTGTTATATGATAAACTCGTTTTGCTTTTGCACCTATTGCAGCGCCTATTGCCGCACCGTAACCGTAACCCATAGTACCGAGTCCACCGCTTGTTAAGAAGTGATTAGCCTTAGTGTGGTTCAAATACTGTGCCGCCCACATTTGGTGCTGACCAACATCAGTAACAAAATAATCATTTTCATCAGACGCATTATTAACAGCGTCAATAATTGATTTAGGTGTAAGTTTATTGCCTTTTAGTTCAGGCAATTTAACTTTCCAAGAGTTAATTTTTTCAATCCACTCTTTATGCTCATTCTCTTTTATCAGCGGTAACAACAATTCAAGAGCAACTTTTACATCGCCGATAAAACTGTAATCAACAGTTACATTTTTATTAACTTCACTTTTATCAATATCAATATGTATAATTTTTGCCCGTGAAGCAAATGCGTTAGTGTTAAGTGCAACCCTATCGGAAAATCTTGTACCTATCGCAATTACCACATCTGCTTTGTCAACCGCTTTGTTTGCGTGAATATTACCGTGCATACCCAATATACCCAGATTAAGAGGTTCATCATAACGTAAAACACCAGAAGCCATAATTGTGTGAGTAGCAGGAATATCAGCCTTTTTTATAAGTTCAAATATTTCGCTTTCAGCTTTTGAAATTCTTGCGCCACCGCCTATAAACAACACAGGCTTTTTCGCAGAGTTAATAACATTTGCAATTTCAATTAAATTATATTCTTTACCAATGTGTTCCTCTGCAATATGCTTAGGCTTTTGATAGTCGGTTATCGCAGCAGTAACATCTTTCGGAATATCAACAAGTACAGGACCCGGTCTGCCCGATGAAGCGATTTTAAAAGCGTTTCTTAAAGTATCAGCCAAATCTTCAACTTTTCTTACAACAAAATTATGCTTTGTAATCGGCATTGTTATGCCTGCAATATAAACTTCCTGAAAACTGTCACGACCGATAAGCGGATTACCTACATTACCTGTAATACATACCATAGGGACGCTGTCCATATAAGCAGTAGCAATACCTGTAACTAGGTTAGTAGCACCTGGACCTGAGGTTGCAATTACTACGCCTGTTTTACCTGTGGCTCTTGCATATCCGTCAGCAGCGTGAGCTGCACCCTGCTCGTGAGCAGTCATATAATGATTTATCTTATCTCTGTTTTTGTACAAAGCATCATATATATTCAAAACTGCACCACCGGGGTAACCGAAAACAGTATCAACACCTTGTTCCAAGAAAACTTGAACTAAAACTTCCGAACCATTTAATTTCATATACTCAAAACCTTTCCTTATTTCTCTGCAATAACATCTACTTCTACCAGTACATTTTTAGGAAGGGTTTTTACGGCTACGCAAGAGCGTGCGGGTTTATTTGTAAAATACTGTCCGTAAACTTCATTAAATGCAGCAAAATTGCCCATATCAGACAAAAAACAAACTGTTTTTACTGTTTTTTCAAGAGATGAGCCTGCTTCCTTTAAAACTGCCGAAAGATTTTTACAAACTTGGTGTGTTTGTTCTTCAACAGTTGAAGCCTCTACTTCGCCGCTTGCAGGATTAATTGCAATTTGACCCGAAGTAAAAACTAAATTACCTGTTACAACCGCTTGTGAATAAGGACCGATTGCATCAGGAGCATTTTTTGTATATACTTTTTCTGCCATTTATAATTCTCCTTTTTATACTAAATGAAAGCCTGCATTTTTCAATGCATCTTCAACTTGTTTAATATGTTCGATATTTTTAGTTTCCATTTCAATTGTTAAAACACAATCATTTACATTTGAGCCTTTGCCAGCGTGCTCATAGTTTACCGAAACAACATTTGCACCGCAAGAAGCGATTATTACCGAAACATCACGAAGTTGCCCCGGCTTATCCATAAGTTCTATGGATAGTTTACAAAGTCTTCCTGTTTTTAAAAGACCTCTGCTGATAACTCTTGATAAAATAGTTACATCTATATTACCGCCTGAAACAATACAGACCGTATTATTACCTTTAACAGGTACCTTTTCAAACATAACCGCCGCAACAGATACTGCGCCTGCACCTTCGGCTGTAAGTTTTTGTTGTTCAATTAATTTCAAAATTGCCGCAGAAATCTCATCTTCCGAAACAGTAACAATTTCATCAACATATTTCTTGCAATATTCAAAGGTGTTTGCGCCCGGTTCTTTAACCGCAATACCGTCAGCAATGGTTGAAACTTTCGGCAAAGTTAATATTTCATCTTCTTCCAACGACTGAACCATTGAAGAAGCACCCTCAGCCTGAACGCCGTAAACTTTAACATCAGGACGAAGTGTTTTAATAGCATACGCAACGCCCGAAATCAGTCCACCGCCGCCAACAGGTACTACAACCGCTTCCACATTTGGATTTTCTTGTAAAATTTCAAGTCCGATTGTACCCTGTCCTGCAATTACATCCTCATCGTCAAACGGATGAATAAAAGCCATACCTTTTTCATCACGAAGTTCCAAAGCCCTATGATATGCGTCATCATAAACGCCTTTAACCATTTCAATTTCAGCGCCGTATTTGCGGGTAGCCTCAACCTTTGATATCGGTGCGCCTTCAGGCAAACAGATTATTGACTTTATTCCGTTCTTTGTTGCAGCCAAAGCAACGCCCTGTGCGTGATTACCTGCAGAACAGGCTATAACGCCTTTTTTCTTTTCATCGTCGCTTAACTGCGATATTTTAAAAGCAGAACCTCTGACTTTAAAAGAACCTGTAACCTGCAAATTTTCAGGTTTTATGTATAAATCGACATCTTCTTTAATATTTGGAGCGTGAATAAGTTCCGTATTTCTTATTACATTTTTTAAAGCAAATGCCGCTTGATACACAGTTTCAAGTGTAATCATTTTTTCACCTTCTAAATTATAACTTCTTTATATTATCGCATATTTTGTCGCCAATTTCAATACAAGAAATGATTTTTTCTTCTAAATTTTCACTTTTTATAT
>CACYEQ010000151.1 GCA_902773485.1 Oscillospiraceae bacterium | reverse complement strand
TTTCCCTTGAAATTTCATTTTTTGAAATGCAAAAAGTGCCTATTTATGCGGGTTTTGGGGATTTTGTACCTTACATATGTCACCCCAGGCGGCGTCGAAAGAAAGGGAGACTTTTTTCTCGGTTTGACGAGTGCAGTAAATCGGCAGTTTTTTGTCAGATGAGGCAACTGTCAGCGTTTTGTTCCACCCCGTTGCTGTAAAAATTCCTGCCGTTAGCATTACAACAACCATCAGTGCGCAGATTAAGGTTTTCTTACTGACGATTATGTATCTGAATTTGTTCATAAAATCACCTTTCAAATATCATTTTTGCTAAATTATATTCATAAAACCCCGTCCATAATTCTATAAATCGCAAAATTAAACTGCTCCGAGTTAAGCAAACAGCAAAACAACTCGGAGCAGTAAAATTCAGCCTTATTTTTTTAAAATACTAAACAACTTATCATTACCGGTAAAAAACCTGATACTACGCCGATTAATGACACCAAAATCGGGCGTGTTCTTACAATATGAGGCAAAAGTTCCGCAAAAACTATATAAACAATCATACCCAGTGCAATTAGAATAAGCGATTTTTGAACGCTTTCGGTCAAAACAGAACTGATTAAAGACATCAGTATGCCACCTACGAATGTTGATACAGTTACAAGCGACAGAATCAGTAAAGTTTTTGATTTTTTTGAATTTTTCCTCAAAGTCGAGCAGATAAGCATACCCATTGGTATATTGTGAAGAGATATTCCGACTGCGAAAACGACGCCCTGGCTTGTAGAGTCAAGCGATAAACTGTAAACGGTCATACCTTCTACAATATTGTGCAAAATAACCGCAAGAGCCGAAATCAGCCCGATATGAACGGCGTTTTCCTTATCGTGATTTGAATGTGTATCTTGATGGTCCGGAATGAACAAATCAAGCACTTTTAATATTGCAACACCGATTAAAACAAACAGTACCTCTATATACCACTTTGTTTGAGTCGAAGATTCGGTGATATCGGGCAAAAAATCAAAAATCATTAATGACAACAACGAGCCTGTCGCAATTGAGATTGACAACTGCTCAATTATATGCGGATTTTTTGATATTTTTATAATTCCCGCACCGACAAAAATCGAAAAACCGGCAAAAAATGTTATTAATAATGGCATTAAAATTCCTCTTAAATCTATAATTTATAAATACCGCTTTTTGTAAGCACTATTTCATTTGAGTCAACCTTAATATATTTTTCAACAGGTTCGTTAAACTCAAACATTTTTTCAATATTATAATTATCTAAATCCATAGTTTGAACAACACCGCTGCTTTGCGAAGTTATTACAATTGAATTATCTAATGAGAAAAGTCCGTATGGCTCTTTAATATCACCCGAAATTCCTGAACTTATTTTAAACTCCTGACGCATTGAGTTTGCATTATAACGAATGAGCGTGTTGGAATCGGGATATGAACACCAGATTTTATCACCCGAAACGACTGCATCGGCAGGGGAATAGCCTTTATATTTAAGACTGCCTTTCCATTTGAAACGACAGTTATAATCATAAACTTTCGCTATTCCTCCTTTACCGATTATTATCATTCCGAGATTCGGCGGAAACACCGCTATTACATTAATATAATCCTCAATTTCCTCTTTTAAAAAATCGGTATGATTTGTAAAAACATTATTAAGGTAAGCGCTTTTTGTAATCATATCTGTAATGCCTGTATCAAAATTGTGTTTATGAAACGCAATAACTCTTTTTTCTTTGCCCGAAATTTCCTCTTTATGAATTTCAGCAAAAACAAAACCTCTGTTGCAGGGGAAAATTGAAATTGCCTCGCTTTCAAAAATCTTTTTCATATTTGACTCCTTGAATTTTTTAATCTAATAAATCTACAACTTCCTGCGGTGTTTCGGCAAGCATTTTCGCACCGTTTTTTTGCAACTCATCTTTGTTGCCGAACCCATATAAAACGCCGATACAATCAATGCCGACTTCGCCTGCACCGAACACATCGTTTACGGTATCACCGACTAAAACGCAATCGTTAAGGTCTTTAACATTCAAAAGGCTAATTGCCCTTTTTAAAACATCTTTTTTTGCGTTGTCACCGCCGTTTTCATTTGACCCCGAAATTACCGAAAAATAGTTTTTTAAATTGTAATTTTCAAGAATCAGTTTTGCAAAAATTTCGGGTTTTGAGGTTGCAACCGCCAGCGTTTTGCCTTTGCTTTTTAAGTTGTTAAGCATTTCTTCAACACCAAAATAAAGAGAATGCAAATATGTACCTTTTTGCTTGTAATATTTTCTGAAAACCGAAGTTGCAAAAAGGGCTTGCGATTCACTCATGTTAAGATATTTTTCAAAAGAAACTTCAAGAGGAGGACCGATAAACTTTCGCTTTACAGAAATCGGCAAAGGTGGTAATTTCAATTCTTTAAGTGCTTTGTCAATCGAATAAAAGATACCTTCGCTCGAATTGACAAGAGTACCGTCGAAATCAAAGAAAACATAATTCTTTTTCATTTTGCCCTCCGAAAATAAAAATACAAAGATATTGTACCATATTTAGGCTGACAATTCAACAAAAATCAAGAGAAATTAAATACTATTCCTACCCCCGCCGAAGCAATAATAAAAACAATAGGGTGAATTTTTTTGAAAATCTTTTGCAAAACAAAAATAAGTATCGCCAAAATTATTGTTTTAAAAACGAATAAATCGGTGAGATTTCCTGATTTTGAAAAAGCGTTAATATTGATAAGTGTAATTTTCATAACGCCTAAACCTGCATAAGCGATAAGTGCCATTGAAACGGCACGAAGTCCGTACATTGCTCCTTTTACATACTTGTTGTCGCTGAATTTTTTCAGTGCTTTTGCAACAAGCATAATTACAACGATTGCAGGGGCGATAAGTCCGAGCGTGGCAACAATTCCGCCTAAAATTCCTGCAAACTGATTATGAAATATGCTAAAAGCCGTTTTGTATCCGGCGAAAGTTGCCATATTCACACCAATAGGTCCGGGCGTTGACTCGGAAACGGCAATCATATCTGACAACTCGCTTGTTGTGAACCAATTAAGCCTTTCGGAAATATCCTGCAAAAAAGGAATTGTTGCCATTCCGCCGCCGACCGAAAAAAGCCCTACTTTAAAAAATTCATAAAAAAGACGAAGGTAAATCATTTGCGTTTACCTCCCGACTTTGCTTTTTGCACAAATATTCCGGCAATTGCACCTGCGATTACGAGAATAACGGGCGACACCGAGAACGGCAAAAACCACAACAAAACGCAACAAATAAGAGCAATTAAAAACAAACAGAATGATGGTAGATCGACAACAGATTTTTTCCACATTTTAATAACCGCATTTAAAATCAATACACAAACACAAGCACTAATTCCTGCAAGAGCGTCTTTTACATAAGGGTTTTCGGCGAATCGGGTTAAAAAAATCGCAATTATAAGAAGAAGAATCGTCGGTACAAAAATCATTCCGAATGTTGCGACAATTCCGCCTATAACCCCCCTTAATTTGTTGCCGATAAATGTAGAAACATTAACCGCAATAACGCCGGGTGTGCATTGACCGATTGCGTAATAATCGTTTAAATCATCATCACAAGTCCAGCCTCGTTTTTCAACCAATTCTCTTGATAAAATCGGCAACATAGCATAACCGCCGCCGAACGAAAACGCGCCGATTTTCATAAATGTTAAAAATAAATTCAGCAATGAAACTTTTTTCATTATTATAACTTTAATCCTTTTAAGAAATCAATATTTGCTTTTGCGTCATCAAGTTCCGAATTTGTAATATTATCCTGCTCGACAATAAAATATTCGCAACCCATTAACTTTCCGACTTCGATACATTTTTTTATATCAACAATGCCGTTTTCAAGCGTTGTAACTTTAAAATCTCCGCTTTTTTCTTCAAACTGTTTAAGATGAAGATAAGTAACTCTGCCTGCATATTTTCTGATATATTCTTCTGCGTTTTCGCCTGCCGCCGCAATGTGACCTAGATCAAGTTCGGTCAAAATTAACATTCCCGATTTTTCTATCATATAATCAAAAATCGTCTGCTCGCCGACTTTTATTTTAAACTCATTCTGATGATTATGATAACCGAAAGAAATACTGTGCATAATAAGTTTTTCGCTGAACATTTCAAAGTTTTTTGCAATTTCATCAGCCTGAGATTTGTCTTGCGGATTACAATACGGGCAAACTACCATATTACATTCAATTTTCTTTAAATAATCAATATAAAAATCAATATTTGAAAGCAACTTTTCATAGCCTATATGCACCGAAACGGGGGTAAGTCCGTAAAAATCTAAAAGTTCTTTTAAAATTTCGGGTTCAATAATATCAAAATTTCCGTCGCAAAATTCAACTCCGTCATAACCCATTTCAGACAGCGCCTTTAAAGTTCCTTTTATATCTTTTTCAAAAGATTTTCTAACAGAAAATAATTGAATATTGTATTTTGTCATAACAGAAAATTGCCTCCCATTCTTTAAAAAGTTATTTACAAAAAACTATAAATGGTGTATAATCAATATACAACAATTTTAGCATAAAGTAAAGAGGTTTTTTGATGAAAATTTATGAGAAAATTCCTTTTTTCGATGAAAATAAAGGCGGTGAGCCTTATATTACCCCGTATTTGTCAGAGGGGGAAAACAATTGTTGTGTAATAGTTTGCCCGGGTGGAGGGTATGAAGTGTTGGCAGAGCATGAGGAGTATCATGAATTTTTTAATAGATTGGGGCTTTCTGTTTTTGTTTTGAACTATCGCTTAAAACCTTATTCTTATCCCTGTCAGTTTTTAGATGTTCAGCGTGCGGTTAGATTTGTTAGATTTAACGCTGAAAGATTAAGAATAAATCCTGAAAAAATTTTAATCGCCGGCTCTTCCGCAGGCGGGCATTTATCCGCTTGTGCATGGTGTTTCGGCGATGAGGGAAAAGAAAACGGCGATGAGATTGATAAAGTATCATCAAAAGTTAACGGTGCGGTGCTTTGCTACCCTGTTATTTCACTTGTAGAGCATACTCATCAAGGTTCCAGTGATAATTTTTCGGGCGGTGATGATGAAATAAGAGAAAAATTTTCTGTTCAAAAGCATATTAAAAGCGGGCTTTCGCCGATTTTTGTATGGCATACAATAACCGATAATGCGGTTGATGTTGAAAATTCGCTTATGCTTGCAGAAAGTTGTCATAAAAACGATGTGCCTGCGGAACTGCATATCTTCCCTTACGGCTGGCACGGAATGGGCACAGCAGAAGAATTACCTCATATTCATCAATGGACTTCGCTTTTAAAAAATTGGCTTAAAGAATATAAATTTATATAAAAAGGAAAAACAATGGACTTAAATAAACTTAAAAACGATTTAATAAAAAAAGAATTTTCGAGAATGAATGACCGCCAATTCGAGGCGGTCACAACCGTTTTGGGACCTGTTTTGGTTTTAGCGGGAGCAGGAAGCGGTAAAACAACCGTTCTTGTAAACCGAATTGCATATTTAATAAAATACGGCAACGCATACAAAACCGATTTTACGCCGAATTTGTCTGACGGTGAAATAGAGCAAATTACCGACTATTTAGCCGGCAAAACCGATAACGCACCCGAAATTTTTGCACTTAAAAGGTTTGCCCC
Organism: Oscillospiraceae bacterium; assembly: GCA_902773485.1. Taxonomy (GTDB): domain Bacteria; phylum Bacillota; class Clostridia; order Oscillospirales; family Acutalibacteraceae; genus RUG11462. Next base: position 4,409 of record CACYEQ010000151.1, on the reverse strand, counting down.
CAATCCTTGGAATATTCTTGCTATTACCTTTACAAACAAGGCGGCTAATGAACTTAAAGAAAGACTTGAAAGCCGAATAGAAAACGGCGGAAATGAAATTAACGCCGGCACGTTTCACTCGATTTGCGGTAAAATTTTAAGAAGATATGCCGACCGCCTCGGTTATACCTCAAACTATACAATTTACGACACAAACGATACAAACAAGGTTATTAAAGATTGCCAGAAAAAGTTAGATATTTCTGATAAAATTTTATCTTATAAGGCTATCAGAAATGAAATAAGCCGAGCAAAAGATTCGCTTATAGACCCCGAAGAATATTTAGCAGGCGTCGGCATTGATTTCAGAAAAAAACAGATCGGCGAAGTTTATTCGCTTTACCAAAAAACGCTTAAATCAAGCGATGCAATGGATTTTGACGATATGATTGCGAACTGTGTTTATCTTTTTGAGCAGAATGAAGATGTGCTTGAATACTATCAAAATCGGTTCCGTTACATAGTAGTTGATGAGTATCAGGATACCAACCACGCACAGTATATGCTTGTAAAACTGCTTAGTAAAAAGCATAAAAACATCTGTGTTGTAGGCGATGACGACCAGTCTATTTACAAATTCAGAGGGGCGACTATTGAGAATATTTTAAGTTTTGAAGAGCAATATTCAAATGTGCTCACAATACGCCTTGAACAAAATTATCGTTCTACCGAAAACATTTTGAATGCCGCAAACTCGGTGATTAAAAATAACAAAGGAAGAAAAGGTAAAAACCTCTGGTCTGAAAACGGCGAGGGCGAAAAAATAATCGCTCATACCGCACTAACAGAAAATGATGAGGCAAAATATATTACTGATAAAATTTTAGAAAATGTTGCTACCGGTATGAAGTTTTCCGACCACGCTATTTTATACCGAATGAATGCACAGTCAAGTACGCTTGAAAGCGTTTTTGCCCGTTCGGGTATTGCTTATGCGGTTTACGGTGGTTTAAAGTTTTATGACAGAAAAGAAGTAAAAGATGTGTTGGCTTATTTGCAGTTTGTGGCTAATCCTAACGATAATTTGCGTTTGCAAAGAATTATCAACGAGCCGAAAAGAGGAATAGGAGATACAACGGTGAACAATGCTTTGCAAATTGCCGAAACTCTCGGAGTTTCGCTTTATGAAGTTTTTAAAGAGGCGGAGAATTATCAAAAATTATCGCGAGTCGCTGCAAAAATAAAGCAGTTTTGCGATGTTATGGACCCTATAATTGAAATGGCGGAGGAAAATACGCCATCGGAAATTTTTGAAGAGATTGTTGAAAAAACAGGATACTTAGCCGCATTGAAAGCACAGGGAGCCGAAGAGCAAGACAGAGTTGAAAATGTAAACGAGTTATTAAGTGCAATCAATCATTATGAAGAGGAGTCAGACGAGCCTAATTTGAATGAGTATTTGCAAGATGTGGCGTTGATAACCGACCTTGACTCGATGGACGAAAGTGCTGACAGAGTTGTTTTAATGACGCTGCATTCGGCAAAAGGCCTTGAATTTCCGGTTGTGTTTTTAGTAGGTATGGAGGAGGGAATTTTTCCCGGTGCCAGGCTTATGTTCGCTCCCGAGGAAGAACTTGAAGAAGAACGCAGGCTTTGTTATGTAGGCATAACAAGGGCAAAGAAAAAGCTCTTTATTACCAATGCAAAACGCCGAATGTTATTCGGCAACACAACTGCGAACAGACCTTCAAGATTTGTTGATGAAATTGACCTGTCTTGCGTTGAATTTGAGCGACCGAAAGAGCAGTTTTTACAAAGCGGATTTTCATTTGGCTCTTCCTTTTCTTCGCAAAGGTCAGGTGTTTCTTATTACAAAAAACCACAAAAAGGCACCGCAAATGTTTTTGGCAGACAGCCTACAAAAAAACAACCGAGTGTTAATTACTCGGTCGGCGAAAGGGTAAAACACAAAGTTTTCGGCGAGGGAATGATTATAAAAACCACCAAAATGGGTAATGATACAATGCTTGAAATTTCGTTCGAGAATGTCGGTACCAAAAAGGTTATGGCAAACTTCGCAAAAATAGAGAAAATATAAAATAAATATTTATTTGGCTTGCCGGAATAATGCTTTTTTCATTTGCCCGATTTTAAAAACAAAATTTAACAACAACTATATAGAATATTTTTGTGGTGATAAAAGTGCATATGAGTTTAATAATGAGGTTTTAACAATACTAATAATTTTAACAAAGCATTTTAAAAAGCAAAAATGTTTGACACCCAGCGAATTTAGAAAAAATTATTCATTATTATATCATTAATTGAAACTTTTTTAAAGTGTTTTTACGCTTAATAATTGAAGGAATATTAAGGAGGAAAAACTATGAATATTAAAAAGTGTTTAGTGGCTGTTTTATCGATTATAATGATTTTTAGTGAATTATCAATTTCAGCAAGTGCAGATACAAAACCAAAATTTGATGGCAAAACCAAAATTAATACCTTACCCGGTTGCATAGAGCAAGTCGATGTAATAGGAGTAAAGCATACTAATTGCAAAGCCAAATCAAGCAATAGCAAAATTAAAATCAAAAAATCTTATTGGACTGATTATACTTATTTTTTCATAAGTGCTAACGAAAAAGCTAAGGGCAAAATTTCTTTTTATTATAGAAAAGATGCTAATTCAGAATTCAAAAAGCTTAAAACAATTTTTTTTAAATGCTGTTCAAAATCGGAAGCGAAATCAAAGCTTAAAAAATCGCTTAATAATAAAACTATAAAAATTGGAAAAGGTCAATTATCATCAATTAAACCTTTTAAAAATTACAACGAAAAATATAAAATCAGATTTGTTAGCAAAAAGCCAAAACAGCTTGTAATTGATAAGAAAAAACTTAACAAAAAAGATGATAGCGATGTTTTTGAATGGTTAAGCGAAAATGAGATTGTGACTAACAGTTTAAATGTATTTTCAAAAAAGTGTGGCAAACTCAAAATTAATGTTTATTACACTGGTACAAAAAGGCCGATTTTTATAGGCAGTTTAAACGTTAAAACAATTACTAAAACTATGAGTGTTGCAAAAAAATCTATTAGTATGAAAGCCTCAAATAAGCAGGCTCGTTTTGATAACATTAAAAACAAATATGCTTGTTTAGTTTTCAATGGCTACAACAAAAATGTAGTAAAAATTCTTTCAAAAAAATATTTTAAAAACTTTGATTATACCGCAAATTATACTTTGAAATCTTCTGATAAAAGTATTGTAAAACCGAGAGATAAAAAATATATAGAGGCTTTGAAAAAAGGCAAAACTAGCATTAAAATTTATCAAAAAAACAAAAAAATCGGTAGCATTAAAATTAATGTAAATGATACTTTAACAATCGCAACAGGTGTTGCCGCTTCAAAAATCGGCTGGTGGGAAGGCTATGATGCTGAGTTTTCAAGAGGCCCTTGGTTCAACAACTATGAACTAAAACTTTATAATAAAGGCAATAGCGAAGATTTATTGGCAATTACAAGAAAAACGCTTGATAAATTAGGATTTAAAAATACAAATGTAAAATCTTATTCAATTTTTTATGCTCCGCAAAAAGCGTTTGATTTGCAAGATGGCGTTATAACTGCAAATTATGTTTTTGATAGGCAAGAGTGTTGCTTTATTCTCAGCAAAACTGAAAAAATCGAGCAAGAAGCGGAATACTCTTGTTATGCTAGTGTAAGTGTGACTTATGATGATGAAAGCAAAACAAATTTTTATTATTACTTGTTATCTAATGATGACGATTAAACAAATAAGCAGGAGAGCAAAAAATCGCTCTCCTGCTGTTTTTGCTTTTGTTTTTTGAAATATTTATAAAAATAATCGATTTGTTTACAATTTGTACTTTTATTTTTGATGAATATATGTTATTATATAATAGATTAAATGGGTAAACAGTATTCCGAAGAAAGGATTTTTAAATATGGGAATAAGAGATATGTTATTGGGTTCTTACTCAAAAAGAGAATTAAAAAGAGTTGAACCTATTAAACAGAAAGTACTATCATACGAAGACGAGTATGAAAAATTGAGCGATGAGCAGTTAAAAGCAAAAACAAACGAGTTTAAAGAGCGTCTTTCAAAAGGCGAAACTCTTGATGATATTTTGCCGGAGGCTTTCGCCGTTTGCCGTGAGGGTGCATGGCGAGTACTCGGTATGAAACCGTACCCTGTTCAGGTTATCGGCGGTATAGTTTTACACCAGGGCAGAATAGCCGAAATGAAAACAGGTGAAGGTAAAACGCTTGTTGCTACCTTACCTGCTTACTTAAACGGTCTTACCGGAAAAGGCGTTCACATTGTAACTGTAAACGATTACCTTGCAAAGCGTGACTCCGAGTGGATGGGTAAACTTTACAGATTTTTAGGTCTTACGGTA
>CACYEQ010000150.1 GCA_902773485.1 Oscillospiraceae bacterium | reverse complement strand
CAGATAAGCAAAAAAGCAAGTCATAAGACTTGCTTTTTTGCTTGGAGCTGCTAACCGGATTTGAACCGGTGACCTCATCCTTACCAAGGATGTGCTCTGCCGACTGAGCCATAGCAGCAAATTTAATCAATGAATATATTATATTTATAATTATAACAAAAGTCAAGTGTTTTTTGAGAATTTGAGGAAAAAATATTTTTGTTTGAAAATTTCACTTTACTTTATTCGCCATATATAGTATTATATATAATAAGAAATAAAATATAGTGAGGGATAAATATATGGAACCTGTTTATAAAAGAATTCTGTTAAAACTTTCCGGCGAGGCACTTGCGGGAGAGAAAGGTACAGGACTTGATTTCGATAAGGTTCTTGAAATTTGCGCGAGTGTTAAAAAATGCGTTGATCTCGGAACACAAGTCGGAATAGTAGTCGGTGGCGGCAACTTTTGGCGTGGCAGAAGCAGCGGAAAAATGGACAGAACCAGAGCAGACCACATGGGTATGCTCGCAACGGTAATAAACTCGCTTGCATTGGCAGATGCGCTCGAACAGTTAGGTGTTGATGTGCGTGTTCAAACCGCTATTGAAATGAGCAAAATCGCCGAGCCTTACATTCGCAATCGTGCTATTAGACATCTTGAAAAAGGAAGGGTTGTTATTTTCGGCTGCGGTACCGGAAACCCGTTTTTCTCTACCGACACAGGCGCAACACTTCGCGCTGTTGAAATTGACGCTGACATTATTTTTAAAGCAACAAATGTTGACGGCGTTTATGACTGTGATCCAAAAACAAATCCAAACGCTAAAAGGTTTACCAAAATCAGTCAGATGGAAGTGCTGGACAAAGGTCTTAAAGTTATGGACAGCACCGCCGCTTCGCTTAGTATGGATAATGATATGCCGATACTTGTATTTTCGCTTGAAGAACCCGACAACATTGTAAAAGCACTTTGCGGTGAAGATATTGGAACAATTGTAAAATAATTTTTTTGAAAGGTGAATATAATTATGAGTGAGATTTTAACTAAATGCGAAACAAAAATGAATAAATCGGTTGAGGCTCTTGATCGAGAGTATCAATCAGTCAGAGCAGGTCGAGCAAACCCGGCAGTTTTAAACAAAGTTTCGGTTGACTATTACGGTGCTATGACTCCGATTGCTCAAATGGCGGCAGTTTCTGTACCCGAACCTCGCACTTTGATGATTACCCCTTGGGATGTATCATCGTTAAAGGAAATTGAAAAGGCTATTCAGGCTTCCGATATTGGTATTAATCCTACAAATGACGGTAAAGCAATCCGCCTGAACTTTCCTCCTCTTACTGAGGAACGCAGAAAAGAACTTTGCAAAGATATTAAAAAATATGCAGAGGAAACAAAAGTTTCTGTTCGTTCTGCAAGAAGAGACGCTATTGAAAAGATTAAAGCGCAGAAAAAGAATGGTGAAATTACCGAAGATGATGAAAAACATCTCGAAAAAAAGGTACAGGATCTTACCGATAAATACTGCAAAGAGGCTGACTCATTAGCAGAAACAAAAGAAAAAGAGATTATGTCGGTATAAAACTATGTTTAAAAAAAGTATTTCAGTTGATTTTGAAAGACTGCCAAAACATATTGGAATAATTATGGACGGAAACGGCAGATGGGCGAAAAAACGCAAACTGCCGAGAACTGCCGGTCATACCGTAGGTGCAAAAACTTTTAAAAGCATTGCCAGATACTGCAACAAAATCGGCATAGAGTATTTGACGGTTTACGCTTTTTCAACCGAAAATTGGAAGCGTCCGAAAGATGAGGTTGACGCAATTATGAAATTGCTCAAAGATTACCTTGTTGACGCTAAAAATTTTAAAGATGAAAATATAAAAGTCAAATTTATAGGCGATTTAAGTCCGCTTTCAGATGATTTAAAGCAACTCATAAAAGAATCGGAAGAGGGTTCGGCTGACGCTACGGGATTAAATCTTAACATTGCACTCAACTACGGCGGTAGAGATGAAATTGTTTACGCCGCTAAAAAAATTGCGAAAAAAGTTAAAGAAGGCATTATTTCGCCCGATGAAATTGATGAAAAAATGATAAGTGGCAATATTTATACCGCTTCTCAGCCCAACCCTGATATTATTATTCGTCCGAGCGGTGAATACAGAATTTCAAACTTCTTAATTTGGCAGTCGGCATACAGTGAATTTTGGTATTCTGATGTATTATGGCCCGATTTCAAGCCGAAAGACCTTGACAGGGCGATAATTGATTTTCAACAAAGAAACAGACGCTTCGGCGGAATATAAAAATGAGAGGAAAATAAAATGAAAACGAGAATTATTTCCGGATTAATTGGTGCATTATTAATTATTTTGGCGATTGTTTTGCGCTCAACCGTTGTTTTCAATATTTTTATAGGATTACTGACAATAATTGCGATTATTGAATCGCAGGTAGCAACCAAATTAGTAGGCAATTTCAGTCTTATTGTTTTAGGTTGCATTTACGGGCTTGTTTCAGCATTTGTTCCGATTTTCGGGTTTATGCCTACGGGACTCTTGGTAACTGCAATCTATGTTTTTGCAAGCGTAATTGTTGTGCTTTCAAAATCAGAAGAAAACAGCGTTTATAAATCTGTTTATTCGGTAGGTATTACTTTGTTGATTTCTTTCGGAATGTCAAGTTTAGTATACATAAACGAACTGAGTTCTGCAAAATCTTATATGTATTCTTCTTCCGACAGTTTATTCTTTTTGCTCTTTGCTTTGGGAGGAGCGTGGTTTGGCGACACAGGTGCTTACTTTATCGGAAGTAAATTCGGCAAACGCAAAATCTCTCCTGTTATCAGCCCGAAAAAAACGCTTGAAGGCGTTTTCGGAAGTATTGCTTTTATTTTAATACTTATGCTTATTTTGGGTGCAATTTGGAACGGTGCAGTACTTGACAGTAAATCTTATATGCAATTCGGTTGGCTGATATTAGTTTCACTTCTCTGTCCTGTTATCGGGCTTATAGGCGATTTATTCTTCTCCTATATCAAACGCAGTTGCAAGATTAAAGATTACGGCAAGTTGATTCCCGGTCACGGTGGCATTTTAGATAGATTTGATTCGGTGATTTTTGTAGCACCTTTCATATATCTTATATTGCTTTATATACCTATGATAGTTCACAAATAATCGGAGGAAATAATGAAACTTTCCATTTTAGGCTCCACAGGCTCAATAGGCACTCAAACGCTTGATGTAGCAAAAAAAAACAACTATGAGGTTGTTTGCCTTGTTGCTAACAAAAGCGTTAAAAAAATTGAGGAGCAAATAAGAGAATTTAATCCGAGAATTGCTGTTTTATCTGACGAAAAAGCGGCTTTGGATTTAAGCATAAGAGTTGCTGATACAAATACAAAAATACTTTCGGGAAACGACGGAGTTTTGCAGGCGGCAACGACTGAAAAAGCAGATACGGTATTAAACTCATTTGTAGGAATGGCAGGTCTTATTCCTACAATTTCTGCTATTAAAGAGAAAAAAACAATAGCACTGGCAAATAAAGAAACGCTGGTTGCAGGAGGCGACCTTGTAATGCGTTTGGCAAATGAAAACGGCGTTGCAATTTTGCCTGTTGATTCGGAGCATTCGGCAATTTTTCAATGTTTGCAGGGCAAAGCACCTAATAATGCACTTAAAAAAATTATTTTAACCGCTTCGGGCGGTCCGTTTTTCGGCTTTTCAAGAGAACAGTTAAAAAATGTAAATGCGACAGATGCACTAAAACACCCTAATTGGGATATGGGACAAAAAATAACCATAGATTGTGCTACAATGATGAATAAAGGATTTGAACTTATTGAGGCGGTGCATCTTTTTAGGGTAAAACCGAAAGATGTAGATGTTTTAGTTCACCGTGAAAGCATTGTTCACTCATTAGTTGAGTATAATGATAACTCAGTTATTGCACAACTCGGCGTGCCTGATATGCGAATACCTATTCAATATGCTCTGACCTACCCTAACCGCTATCCCTCGCCTGTAAAGCAACTTGATTTGGCTGATATTCAAACGCTTTCGTTTTACAAACCCGATACAAAAGCGTTTGCTTGCATTGATATTTGCAAAAGAGCAATTGAAAAAGGCGGTCTTGCCACTACCGCAGTTAATGCGGCAAACGAGGTTGCGGTAAGTCTTTTCTTGCAAGATAAAATAGACTTTTTAGATATTGAGCAAATAGCGGCTGACGCATTAAATAATCAAAAAAAGACCGCATATAATACTGTTGAAGAAGTTTTAGAAGCAGATAAAGCCGCCCGTGAAGCGGTCAAACAAAAATACTTATAAGAGGTTTTTATGGAAATTTGGAACACAGTTTGGCCCATTTTGGTTGCAATAGTTATTTTCGGACTGATAATATTCATTCACGAGTTCGGGCATTTTCTTTTTGCAAAGATATTTAAAATAAGAGTAAATGAATTTGCTATCGGTTTCGGCCCTGCAATCTTTAAAAAGAAAAAAGGCGAAACGCTTTATGCCGTAAGAATTTTGCCGTTTGGCGGTTATTGTGCTATGGAGGGTGAAAACGGCGAAAGCGATGATGAACGGGCTTTCTATAAAGCAAAGCCAATAAAGAAGATAGTTGTTGTAGCCGCAGGTGCTGTTTTTAACATAATTTTAGGCTTTATTTTAATGGTTTGTATGGTTTCGATTTCGGGGGCAGTTCAGAAAGATAATTTAATCGCAACCACTACTGTTGCAAGTTTTGAAAAATATGCGACTACCAACAAGCATAGTGGTTTGAAAGAAAATGACCAAATTTACAAAATAAACGACAGAAGAATTTTTTCGGTTGAAGAAATTTCTTATATGCTGGGCACCGCCGAATCTAATAAAGTTGATATAACCGTTATTCGTGGCGGCAAGAAAAAGCAACTTAAAAATGTTGAGTTTCCGAGTGCAAAAGAAAACGGCAAAACTTACCTTACAATTGATTTTAAATTTTTGGGCGCTAAGGCTAATTTTGTAAATTGTGTAAAAGAAGGATTTTACAGAACTGTTTCTTATTCACGAATTGTATTTATGTCGTTAGGTGATTTGATTACCGGTAAATTCGGGTTAAACGATGTTTCGGGTCCGGTAGGCGTAACACAGGTTGTGTCGCAAGCGGTAACTTCGACCGCTAAAAACGGCTTGGTTGACGGATTTTTGCCTTTACTTCGTATTTTAGGTCTTATTACTATAAATTTGGGTGTATTTAATTTACTGCCTATTCCCGCACTTGACGGAAGCAGGATTTTATTTATTATAATCGAATGGATAAGAAAAAAGCCTGTAAAAAACGAGGCGGCGGTTCACGCTATTGGTATGACAATACTGCTAGCACTTATGGTTTTACTTGTGTTTAAAGATTTATGGGCTTGGATTTTTTAAAAAGGTGATTAATTATGGCTGATTACACAAAACAGGTTAATATAGGAAGTGTAGCGATAGGAAATTCAAATCCTATCGCTGTTCAGTCTATGCTGAATGTTCCTGCAAACGATTTTGACGGTAATGTTAAACAAGCAAAAGAATTAGAACAAGCAGGGTGCGAGATAATTCGTACTGCCGTTCCTAATTTAGAGTCGGTAAAACTAATTTACGCTTTAAAAGAAAACTTACATATTCCCGTTGTTGCCGATATTCATTTTGACTATCGTATTGCGCTTGAATGTGCCGAAGCGGGCGTTGATAAAATCAGAATTAACCCCGGCAATATCGGTGATGATGATAAAGTAAAACAAGTTGCAAACAAGTGCAATCAAAAAAACATTCCGATTCGTGTAGGTGTAAATTCGGGCTCTGTTGAGAAAAGCATATTAGAAAAATACGGCTCGGTCACGGCTGATGCTTTGGTTGAAAGTGCTCTTTACCACACCTCTTTACTTGAAAAGTTTGATTTTGACAATATTGTTATTTCTATGAAAGCCTCAAATGTAAAACTTATGTATGACGCTTATTCCTTTGCCTCAAAAAAGGTAAACTACCCATTGCATTTAGGCGTTACAGAGGCAGGCACCAAATATAAAGGCATAATTAAATCAGCCGCAGGAATTGGCGGATTGTTGCTAGGCGGTATAGGCGATACAATTAGAGTTTCGCTGACCGATAACCCAATAGAAGAAATAAAAGCCGCAAAAGATATTTTAAAAGCGGTTGGACTCAAAAAAGGCGGAGTTAATATAGTCTCCTGCCCTACTTGCGGACGAACAAAAATTGATTTAATCTCGCTTGCAAACAAAGCCGAAAAAGCACTTGAAAATTTAGATAAAGATATAACCGTTGCGGTTATGGGTTGTGTTGTAAACGGACCGGGCGAAGCAAAAGAGGCTGATATCGGCATTGCAGGCGGTGACGGTTGCGGTATTATTTTTAAAAAAGGTGAAATACTTAGAAAAGTACCCGAAAAAGATTTATTTAACGAGCTTATAAAAGAAATCAAAGGAATGTAAAACCGATGAACAAAAAAATGACCGAAGTTTTCGGTAATGTGCTTGATAATGAAATTAAGCAAAAATACGGTGATATTACGCTTACATATTGCGGTATAAATCGAGAGAGCAGATATTTGAAATGCCAAGGCGTCAGCGAAAAATATATTACGGTAGATGAAAAAAACAAAATTGCACAGCAAATCAAAAAAGGTATGGGGCTTACTGCCGTTTACCTTGATTTTTGCTATAAAGATTTAGAGTTAATTCCCGAATATTTTTCTAATATTTTTGATGACATAAAACAAAGAAATTCATCACTTAACGGTTTTTTCAACAATGCCGAATTTGAACTTAACGGTGATAATTTGAAAGTTGAATTAAAACACGGCGGTTACGATATTTTAAACAATATCGGTGCAAAAAAGAAAATTCAAGACTATATAAGCGAGCATTTTAACCGCTTTATCAATGTAAAATTTACAGGTACGCTTGAAGTTGATTATCAAGATAACGAGCAGACTGCAAAAAAAGCAGCCGATTCTATGAAAGAGCAAAAAGAAAAACAGCAAGCATTAGAGGCTGACAAAAAAAGGAATATTTTTGAAGATGTTACATCAATAAAGTTTTACCCTGAAACTAAAAAACAAATTTACGGTAACTCTTATGTAAATGATGCTCCTACTCCCATTCGCAATTTGAATTGGGAAACCGCCTATGTAACTGTTTGCGGTGATGTTTTTAAATTTGACACAAAAGAAACCAAAAGAGGCAACAAATTCAGGGTATCTTTTTACATTACTGATTATACAGGCTCTTATATTGTAAAAATGCAATATCCTCTGAGTGCCGAAGAAATGGAGAATTTACAGCAGATTAACGGCAAAACTGTTTTTGTATCCGGCAAAATTGAATATGATGAATTTGAAAGAGAAAAAGTTTTGTATCCTAATTCAGTTTGTATTGTTGAGCGATACCGCCGTAAAGATGATGCAAAAGAAAAAAGAGTTGAACTTCATCTTCACACCAATATGTCAACTATGGACGGAATGACTTCTGCGGAAGAGTTGATAGATACCGCATACAAATGGGGACACAAAGCAGTTGCGATTACCGACCACGGCGTAGTGCAGTCGTTCCCTGCCGCTATGAATGCGGTTGAAAAAATACGCAAAAGCGACCCTAATTTTAAAATTATTTACGGCGTTGAAGCGTATTTTGTTAACGACTTTGTAAGTGCGGTTAAAGGTGATAAAAACGAGCCTTTAAAAGGAGAGTTTGTTGTTTTTGATGTAGAAACAACGGGGCTGAGCCCCTCTACCGACAGGCTTACCGAAATTGGCGCTGTAAGACTTAAAAACGGAGAAATTGTTGAGGAGTTTGATACTTTTGTAAACCCTAAAATGCCGATCTCTCAAAAAATCACCGAACTTACAGGCATTACAAACGAAATGGTAAAAGACGCTCCCGATGAAACGCAAGCGCTTGAAATGTTTATGCAGTTTTGCGGCGATGATATTTTAATTGCACATAACGCCGATTTTGATATGTCGTTTATAAATGCTGCAACGACAAGAAGTGGTATTAAGTACAATCCTACATATATTGATACTGTTCCTATGGCTCGCTCTCTTTTGCCTAACATTAAAAACCACAAACTCGATACTGTTGCGAATGCACTAAAACTTCCCGCATTTAATCATCACAGAGCCTGTGATGATGCAAGAATTTTAGGTCAAATCTTTGCTGAATTTATTTTCAAACTTGAAGATAAAGAGTGCTTTGAAACAAACGGCATAAACGCAGCCCTTGCGGGCGGCGATTGGAAAAGTTTGCGCCGTTATCATATGATAATTCTTGCTAAAAATACTGTTGGACTTAAAAATCTTTATAAAATTATTTCGCACTCGCATTTAAACACATTTTATAAAGGTCGAGGCGGTTCTTTCCCATGTGTTTTAAAATCATATTTAAACGAACACCGCGAGGGACTTATTATCGGCTCTGCTTGTGAGGCAGGCGAACTTTACAGAGCAATTCTACAAAAAAAGCAATGGGGCGAACTGCTTGAAATTGCTTCATATTATGATTACCTTGAAGTTCAACCGAACGGCAACAATGATTTTATGATTAAAAACGGAACAGTAAGTAATGAAAATGATTTAAACGAGAACAACAAAACAATTATAAGAATTGCCGCAAAACTTAAAAAGCCGGTTGTTGCTACGGGTGATGTTCACTTTTTAAATCCCGAAGATTCAAAATTCAGAGCAATTTTGATGGCGGGCAAAGGATTTTCAGATGCTGATGACCAAGCAACTCTTTATTTTAAAACTACTGATGAAATGCTAAAAGATTTTGCTTTTTTAGGCGAAAAACTTGCTAAAAAAATTGTTATTGAAAACCCTAACAAAATTGCTGATATGGTTGAGATTATTCGACCTGTTCCCGAAGGCAACTTCCCGCCTACAATTGAGGGTTCTGACGATATTTTGATTGAAATATGTAACAAAAGAGCAAAAGAAATGTACGGCGACCCCTTGCCTGACATTGTTAGAAAAAGGCTTGATAAAGAACTTAATTCGATTATTAAAAACGGATTCTCTATTATGTATGTTGCGGCTCAAAAATCGGTTTACGATTCAAATGACCACGGCTATTTGGTAGGCTCGCGTGGTTCGGTTGGCTCATCATTCGTTGCCACCGCCGCAGGTATTTCAGAAGTTAATCCGCTCGCTCCTCATTATGTTTGCCCTAAATGCAAATATTCCGAGTTTATCACCGACGGCTCTTACGGCTCAGGTTTTGATTTGCCCGAAAAGAAATGCCCTAAGTGCGGTGAAAAATTAAATCGTGACGGTCACGATATTCCTTTTGAAACATTTTTAGGTTTTAAAGGTGATAAAGTACCTGATATCGACCTTAACTTCTCTGGCGAATATCAGGCAGAATCTCACAAATTTGTTGAGCGACTTTTTGGTGAAAAGAATGTGTTTAAAGCGGGTACAATCGGCACAGTTGCTGACAAAACCGCTTTCGGATATGTGAAAAAATATGCTGATGAGCGTGAACTTAATCTTTCAAAGGCAGAAATTGACAGGCTTACAATAGGTTGTACAGGAATTAAGCGAACAACCGGTCAACACCCTGCCGGAATGGTTGTTGTGCCTGCTGATAAAGATATTTACGACTTCTGCCCTGTTCAACACCCTGCTGATGATGCAAACTCAGGCATTGTCACAACACATTTTGATTTTCACTCTATTCACGATACTATTTTAAAACTTGATATGCTCGGTCATGATGTACCCACAATTTATCACTATCTTGAAGTGAACACAGGTATTCCTGTTATGGATGTACCGATGAGCGATGAAAAAGTTATGAGTTTGTTCACCTCTACCAAAGCACTCGGCGTAACACCCGAGCAAATCGGCTCGCAAACGGGCACCTTTACCCTACCTGAACTCGGCACACCGTTTGTAAGAGGAATGCTTGTTGAAACACAGCCTAAAACTTTCTCCGACCTTTTGCAGATTTCAGGTCTTTCACACGGTACTGATGTTTGGCTGGGAAATGCGCAAGAACTTATTAAGAACGGTACTTGCACCATTTCCGAAGTTATAGGAACTCGTGATAATATTATGGTTTACTTAATTCACAAAGGAATGGACGAAAGTAGGGCTTTCAAAATTACCGAAACGGTTAGAAAAGGTCTTATTTCAAAAGGTAAAATTTCGCCTGAAGACTGGGAATCAATGAAAGACGATATGAGGGCTTGCAATGTTCCCGAATGGTATATTTCTTCTTGCGAAAAAATTAAATATATGTTCCCGAAAGCACACGCTGCTGCTTATATGATTTCGGCACTTAGACTTGCTTGGTATAAAGTTTACAAGCCGATTGAATATTACGCTTCATATTTTACTGTTCGCGGTGAAGATATGGACGCCGAAATAATCTTAAAAGGAATTGACGGCGTTAAGGCAAAAATTGCCGAAATCGAAGCGAAAGGAAAAGATGCTACGCCGAAAGAAACGGGGTCGATTTCAACATTGCAAGTTTTAGTTGAAATTTTCTGCCGTGGTATTGAGTTTTTACCTGTTGATTTTTACAAATCAAAAGCAAAAACTTATGTTATTGAAGACGGTAAAATAAGATTGCCGTTTTGCTCGATAAACGGTGTCGGCGAGAATGCTGCTGTATCGCTGGAAGAAGCGGCTGCAAAAGGCGGTTTTATCTCGCAAGAGGAAATTCAAGAAGAAGCGGGTATAACAAAAACCGTTTTACAAGCGCTTGTAGATATGGGCACGCTTGATTTTCTACCAAAATCAAATCAAATGAGTTTCTTTTAAACCACAAAAAAGTTCCTGTAAAATCAGGAACTTTTTTATTTTTTCAACTTTTTATTTTCACTCGGCAACTGCGAAACTATTATTGCTATAAACATTATTATGCAACCTATCGTTTCGCGAACGCTCGGAATATTTCCTAAAATGACTATGCCTGTCAGTATACCGAAAACCGACTCCAAACTCATAATAATCGAAGCAATAGTCGGATTTGCGTTTTGCTGACCTAAAATCTGACAGGTATATGCTACACCGCAAGAGAATACGCCGGCATAAAGAATAGGTCCCCAACAAGATAAAATCGCTAAAACATCAGGCTTATCAACCAAAATTGTAGGTATGGCCGCTTCAATTCCGCAAACTAAAAACTGCAAACACGAAAGTTTAACGCCGTCAACTTTCGGGCCAAAATAATCAATTACAAGAATATGAAACGAGAAAAACAACGCACAAACAATTCCTAATAAATCACCTTTCGAAATTGAGAAATCATCGGCGCTGACGCTTATAAAATAAAGACCTACAACGCCCATTAATGCGGCAATTATTACTTTAAGTTTAATTCTATTGCCGAAGAATAAATGAATAATCGGCACAATAAGAATATACAACGCGGTAATAAAAGCGATTTTACCCGAATTTGTGCCTTTATCTGAAATTGCTAATTGCTGAACGCAAGAGGCTACACATAACACACTTCCGCAAACTATACCGCCTATTAAAAGCGTGTTTCTGTCTTTTATAGTCGGTTTTTTATATGTTCCGTTTTTCTTTGAAAAATAAGTCATTGTTAAAATTAAAGGCAAAAGCACAATTGCGCCAACAATCATTCTTGTTGACTGATAAGTGTATGCGCCGATATGATAAGTTTTTGCTGCCATTTCCTGTGCAACAAAGGTGCTGCCCCAGAAAAATGCGGCGGTCAGCAAAAACAAATTACCTTTCAATTTTCTTGACATAAAGATTCTCCGTTTTACAAAATTCAAGCAGAAGTCACCTTCTGCTTGAATTCATTTTTCTTCGTGATACTCTTTTTCGGTATTTACATTCCAAATATTTGATTTATCTTTTTTGCCACTCAAAATATTATCAACCGTTTCAAAAGCAGTAACCATTGAATGGTCCATATTATTGTAACGGTGTTGACCGTTTCTGCCGACACAATAAAGATTATCAAATTTATTCAAATAATCAACAATATATTCTATATATTTATAGCCGTCAAAATATGCAGGGTACGCTTTTTTAACTTTTTCTCTGTGAGCATCAATAACATCGCTTTCATCAATAATGCCCATTTTAACAAGTTCACTGACAGCAAATTTAATGCACTCACCGTCTTGCATATTCCAAAAATCATCGCCCTCTTTGCAGAAATATTCAAGACCTATCCATACTGTGGTTTCGGGATTTTGAGCCATATAAGGCGACCAGTTATTGAAAATCTGAATTCTTCCTAATTTTACATTTGTATCCTGAACATAAATCCAGCAATCAGGAATTATATTTGACAGAGTTTTATAATCAGTTTCATTTTTAAGTTTTAATTTATTAACAAGCAACCCTACTGTTACAAAATCTCTGTAAGGCAAGGTTTTTGCAGCATTTTTAACTTCCGACGGTAAATTTTCATCTTCAATTCCTGCAATTAAATCTTTTACAGGCATTGAGGAAATAAAAATATCAGCGTCAATTTTCATTGTTTTGCCTGCTGATGAAAAAATAACTGATTTTACATTGCCGTCACTGCCAAGCAATATTTTTTCAACCTGACTGTCCTTTAAAATTTTACCTCCATTTTCTATAAAAAGATTTGCAACGGTTTCCCAAAACTGACCGGGTCCTAATTTTGGATAATGAAAACTCTCAATAAGCGAAGTCTCAACATTTTTATCATTTCCGGACGAAAAAAGTTTTGAAAAAGCATTTTTAATAACTCCTGTAATCGAAAGACCTTTTACTCTTTGAGAACCCCATTCAGCAGAAATATCTCTCGGGTGTCTGCCCCATAACTTTTCGGTGTACCCCTCAAAAAACATTGAATAAAGCACTTTGCCAAAACGATTGATATAAAAATTTTCAAGCGAAGTTTCGGGCAATTTGTGAACGCAGGCTTTTAAATAAGAAAAACCCGCTTTAACGGTAGTTGAAAATCCCATTCCCTTGATTGTGTTTAAAGAAAGAGAAACAGGATAATCAAAAAATGTATTATTATAATAAATTCTTGAAATTCTGTCACGAACAAGCATTACACGGTCAAACTGTTCAGGGTCGGGACCGTTTTTCGCAAACTCTTTTTCTCTGCCGAGTTTTAAATCGTCATAAGATGGTTTTCCTTGAAGCGGCATAATCTTTTCCCAAAAATCAACTACTTTTTCATCTTTTGAGAAGAACCTGTGACCGCCTATATCCATTCTGTTGCCGTTGTAATATACAGTTTTCGAAATACCGCCTAAATCCTGTGACCCTTCCAAAATTACAACATTATAATCATTTGATTTTTCCAATAATTCATAACCTGCGGTAAGTCCTGCGGGACCTGCGCCGATAATGACTACATTTTTCATTTTTAATATCCTCATTTCAAGTTATTAGTATTATTATACTTTAAATCCTCACAATAGTCAACAATTAAACACCTTCTAATTCAAAAAAAGAGGGAATAAATGATTCTTTTGCGGTATCACCCTCTTGAATATAGGCATTATTTATTCCTATTAAATTTGCATAATCTACAATATTCTGATACTCTTCTTCGGTAATTTTTCGATTTAATTCCGGATATTTTTCTAAACTAATAGGTGTAAACTGGTTCATTATGCTTATAATTATATCATCTTTATATTCACTATAAAGATAATCAAGAATATTTTTAGTTTCATTAGCACAATTTGGCAAACATAAATGACGTACAATAACTCCTCGCTTCATTATACCGTTTTTTAAAAAAGTTGGTTTTCCTACCAAATTTACCATTGATTTTAGTGCTTTTTTGGCAACTTGCGGATAATCGTAAGCAGAAGAATATCTCTCGGCAGTTTCACAGTTAAAATATTTAAAATCAGTTAAATATATATCTACAAGTCCGTCTAATAATTTAATTATATTTTCATCACAATAACCGCTTGTATTATAAACAATCGGCAAATTAAGACCTTTTTCTTTCGCTTTTTTTAAAACATAGATTATTTTAGGTGCAAAATGGTCGGGTGTTACAAGATTAATATTATTTGCGCCTTTTTCTTTTAATTCAAAAAAGATTTCTACAAGCCTGTCTATCGTTATTTCTTTGCCGTACCCCTCGGCAATTGTTTTATTCTGACAATAAACGCAACGCAAATTACATCCCGAAAAAAACACCGTTCCGGAACCGCTTTTTCCAGAAATGCAAGGCTCCTCATAAAAATGAAGAGCCGCTCGTGATATTTTTAAATTATTTCCTACACCACAAAAACCGTTTGATTCTTGACGGTCAACATTACATTTTCTTGGACAAATACTGCATATCATTTTACTGTTTCCTTTTTATAAAGCCCTTTTAATATAATAGGTGTTGCAAAACTTGAAAGAATTATCATTATAAGAATAAAAGGCATAATATCAGTACCTATAATACCTGCATCAACACCTTTTTGAGCACACACCAACGCTACCTCTGCTCTTGCCATCATTCCTACACCGACTTTTAAAGAATCTCTTGCATCGAATTTGCATAAAAGTGCCGTACCGGAACAGCCGATTACCTTACCCAAAATTCCTGCTAAAATAAACAATGTTCCAAACAAAATCATATTGGAGTTAATACCGCCAAACTTGGTTGTAATGCCGATATTCGCAAAGAAAACGGGCGAAAAAATCATATATGTCATAATATCGGAACGGCGGTCAACATAAAGTGTTTCTTTTGTTCCCGATAAAACAAGTCCTGCTACAAATGCACCGGTAATATCGGCAACGCCGAACCAATGCTCGCTGGCAAAAGAAAAAAAGAAACAGACAGCAACCGAATAAATCGGAATTAATCTGTGATGCGGATACCTAATAGATAGCCACATAAATATCTTTTTAATAATAAAACCGAAAACAATGGCACAAATAAAAAATGCGAGCGTCATAAGAATAACTTTTATAGGGTTGGCACTCTCGCCTTTTTTTGAATCAAGCGAAACCACAACCGATAAAACTACAATTCCTATAATATCATCTAAAATTGCGGCGGTTATAATTGTATTTCCGACTTTACTGTTAAGTTTCCCCATTTCTTTAAGCGTTGCAACCGTTACCGAAACGCTCGTAGCGGTCAGAATTACGCCGTAAAACAAATCGGTCATAATGCTATTAGACATTGAAAAAGAAACAGCGACTGCAAGTCCCAAAAGCATTGGCACAATAACTCCTGCAAGTGTAATAAATACGGCAGGTTTACCAACCTCTTTTATGCTTTCAAAATCAGTTGAAAGTCCAGCTGAAAACATAATAAGAATAACTCCGATTTTCGCCAGAAATCCCAACCCCTCCATAGCGGGCGGTGTGATAATTTCCTGATTCGGAATATACTGAATAAATCCTATCAAAACACCTGCAAGAAGCATACCTACCACATTTGGAAGCCCAAGTTTTGCACTTAATTTCGATAAAAATTTTGATACTAACAAAATTATTGCCAATGGCAAAAGTACCAAATCGTAATTCAATTAAACTATCTCCTTTTTTATATATCTTATAAGTTCTTCGCATTCGTTATTAACTTTGCCGTCAATAACCGCTTTAAGAAGTTTTTTTAAAACAATTCCTATTTCTTCACCGAAAAAGCCTAAATCAATCAAATCGTTTCCGTTAATTTTCAAATCTTTGAGTTTAAAGCACTGTTCTTCACGCTCGATTTTTTCAAGAATTTCCAAAAGAGAAGTTAAATACTCTTCTCGGTTTCGATACTGCACAGCGTGAGCGAGCGAATCGGCTCGTGTAATTTTAATCAGAAGTCTTAAAAACTCAGGCGAAGCTTTACTTAAAAACCTTTTGACCGATTTTTCGCTTGGTGCAATCTGCCTGTCATGGTACTTTACTAAATCAACAACAGTTTGTATAGTTTTGTTATCTGCTTTAAGTCGCTTTAAAACCGCTCTCGTCGTTTCGGCAGAGGGTTTCGGGTGACCGTAAAAATGACCTGTTCCGTTTTTGTCCAAAGTAAAAACACTCGGCTTTTCAATATCGTGAAAAAAACAGGCAAGACGCAAAATTTCATCATTTTCACAAGCGACAACAGTTTTCACAATATGCGTGTAAACATCATATTGGTGGTATTTTGTTCGTTGGTCAAAGCCAAAACAAGGTCTGATTTCGGGTATAAATACCGCAATAACTTCTTTAAAATCTATAAGAATTTTTTCTGCATTTTCGCCTGTAATCAGTTTTTTAAATTCAGCAAAAATTCGCTCGCTTGATATTTTTTTAAGTAAATTTCTGTTTTTTAAAATACTTGTTGCAGTTTTTTCTTCAATTTCAAAGCCGAGGGTGGAAGAAAAACGCAATGCCCGCAAAATACGAAGTGCGTCCTCAGAAAATCTAATATCCGCCTCGCCAACGCATTTAATTGTTTTCTTCTCAATATCTTTCTCGCCTGAAAACAGGTCAATCAATCCGTCTTGTTCATTAAATGCCAACGCATTAACGGTAAAATCCCTACGCGATAAATCTTCTTTAATATTTCTTGTAAATTCAACAAAATCAGGACGGCGATTATCTTGATAATCACCGTCAATTCGGTAAGTCGTAACTTCAACTGAATTACCGTCTATCAAAACGGTCAAAGTACCGTGCTTTTCGCCTGTTTCGATAACTTTTAAGCCCTCAAAAGCCTTTTTCATCTCATCAGGCGTTGCGTTTGTTGTAATATCGTAATCGTGCGGAATTTTGCCCATAAGACTGTCACGAACGCAACCGCCTACTAAATAAGCCTCAAACCCGCAGTCGTTTAAACAAGCGATTATTTTTTTGCAAAAATCGGGTATAAAAATTTCTTTCATAGGTTAATTCTGCTTTCTGACAATTTTGTATTCGTCGCCATCACGAAAATAAGGGCATTTTTTGCTCTGAGAAAGCCTGTAAACCTCGTCTTCATCTAAAAGTGCCGTGCAAAAATATTCTTCTGCTTCCTCGTCATAATCATAAAAAGCACAATTTTCACAATCCATTATTTTACACCTTTCATTGTAAGTGAAATTCGTTTTTTAGCAATATCTACCGATGAAACTTTCACTTTAACAATATCGCCGACTTTTAAAACCTCGCTGGGGTGCTTGATAAACTTATCACTTATCTGTGAGATATGCACAAGACCGTCTTGATGAACGCCTATATCAATAAACGCTCCAAAATCTATTATGTTTCTGACAGTGCCTTTAAGTTCCATACCCTCTTTTAAACTTTCCATAGAAATAACATCTGTTCTGAAAGTCGGTTTCGGCAAATCATCACGAGGGTCACGTCCTGGTTTTTCAAGTTCATTTGTAATATCTTTTAAAGTGGGCAAACCAATATTAAGTTTTTCAGCAACTTGGCTTTCTCCCATATTTTTTATTTTTTCCGATAAATCAACAATTTTGCCTTCCTTTACATCATCTTTATTATAACCGCAAAGTGTAAGCAACTCAGCCGCCGCTTTGTAACTTTCGGGGTGAACAGCGGTATTATCAAGCACTTCTTTACCGTCAACACGTAAAAATCCTGCACACTGTTCAAACGCTTTTGGCCCTAATTTAGGAACCTTTTTAAGCACTGTTCTCGAAGTGTAAACACCGTTTTCTTCTCTGTATGCGACAATATTCTTAGCAACGGTAGAATTAATTCCTGCAATTCTTGAAAGAAGAGGTGCAGAAGCGGTGTTAAGGTCAACGCCGACTTCATTTACGCAACTTTCAACAACGCCGTCAAGTGCACCCGACAATTCTGCCTGTGGCATATCGTGTTGATACTGTCCTACTCCTATCGCTTTCGGGTCGATTTTTACAAGTTCCGCCAAAGGGTCTTGAAGTCGCCTTGCGATAGATACCGCCGAACGCAAAGAAACATCATAATCGGGAAATTCTTTTGCGGCAAGGGGCGATGCCGAATAAACCGAAGCGCCTGCCTCTGAAACTACCATATAAGAAACATTATCATCTATTTCTTTTATAACATTTGCGGCAAATTCTTCGGTTTCGTGCGAAGCAGTGCCGTTGCCTATTGCAAAGCAATCTACATTATATTTTTTAATAAAATCTTTGATTATTTTTTTAGCCTCGTCTATTTTTTGATGTGGCGGAACAGGGTAAATTACACCTGTATCAAGAACTTTGCCGGTTCCGTCGACAACCGCTACTTTACATCCTGTTCTGTACCCCGGGTCAAGCCCGATTGTAACCTTATTTTTAACAGGCGGTTGCATTAAAAGTTGCCGGAGATTAAGTGAAAATACTTTAATTGCCGATTCTGAGGCTTTTTCCGTTAAGTCATTTCTTATCTCTCTCGAAATAGCAGGAAAAATCAACCTTGTATAAGCGTCTTGTGCCGCCTGAGAGATAAGTTCGGCACAAAAACTATCGTTTTTAATATGGTTTAATTTTACAATATTCAACGCATTTTCTTCATCAAACTCAATGCTTACCTTTAAAAATCCTTCTTTTTCGCCACGGTTTATCGCCAAAATTCTGTGACCGGGAATTTTTCTCACATTCTCGGAAAAATCGCCGTAAATCTCATAAACACCTAAATCATCTTTTGACCCCACTGAGCGAATAATCGCATTATAAGAAAATACCGCACGAAGTCTTTTTCTGATATTTGCATCATCGGAAATAT
>CACYEQ010000149.1 GCA_902773485.1 Oscillospiraceae bacterium | reverse complement strand
GAGTTTGGCAGGGGTAGCAGGATTTGAACCTACGAATGCTGGAATCAAAATCCAGTGCCTTACCGCTTGGCGATACCCCTAAATTTGGACACCTAAAAGATTATAACAGAAAGTTAATAATTTTTCAAGTGCAAATTGTAATTTTTTTGGTTTTTTTTAAATTCTTTTATCAATAACACCTTTTTGCAATTGATAAAATTGCTCAAAATTACCCTCATCAAGCGAATTTCGAATTTTTTCCATTAATGAATTATAAAAATATAAATTATGCATAACACAAAGACGCATACCGAGCATTTCATCGGCTTTGAGCAAATGACGAAGATATGCGCGGGAATGTTTTTTACAAACAGGACAATCGCATTCATCGTCAACAGGACTTTCGTCTAACATATATTTTGCATTATTTAGGTTAATTATACCTTTACTAGTAAATAATTGACCGTGACGAGCGTTTCTTGACGGCATAACGCAATCGAAAAGGTCCACTCCCCTACGCACTGCTTCGAGAATATTCATAGGAGTACCTACACCCATTAAATAGCGTATTTTATCTTTCGGCGCAAAAGGTTCAACAGCCTCAATAATCGAATACATAACCTCAGCAGGCTCACCTACTGCAAGTCCGCCGATAGCGTAACCGTCAAGTTTCATTTCGGCAATTTCTTTCATATGCTCTACTCTTAAATCCTCAAAAGTACAACCTTGATTTATACCGAAAAGCAGTTGATTTTTGTTAATTGTGTCATCAAGCGAATTAAGTCTTTTCATCTCTTTTTGGCAACGGGCAAGCCAGCGTGTTGTTCTGGCACAAGACTCTTTTGCATAAGAAAACGGTGCAGGATTTTCAACGCATTCATCAAAAGCCATTGCTATTGTTGAAGCAAGATTCGATTGAATTTGCATACTCTGCTCAGGTCCCATAAAAATCTTTCTGCCGTCGATATGCGAATGAAATTCAACGCCCTCTTCTTTAATATTGCGAAGTTTTGCAAGCGAAAATACCTGAAACCCGCCACTGTCTGTTAAAATCGGACCTGAAAATCCTGTAAATTTATGTAGACCGCCAAGTTTTTTTACATTTTCATCGCCCGGACGCAAATGCAGATGATATGTATTGCAAAGTTGCACCTGACATTTTAAATCCATAAGGTCATAAGAGGAAACTGCGCCTTTTATCGCACCGCAGGTTGCAACATTCATAAATGCAGGAGTTTGCACCGTTCCGTGAACGGTTGTAAACTCTCCTCTGCGTGCGTGATTTTCAGTTTTTATCAATTTGTATGACATATTTTCTCCTTAATAAATAAACATTGCATCGCCAAATGAGAAAAAGCGGTATTTTTCTTCAACGGCTTTTTCATAAGCATTCAGTACATTTTCTCTGCCTGCAAGAGCGGAAATCAGCATAATAAGAGTGCTTTCGGGCAGATGAAAATTTGTTATAAGTGCGTCAAGACATTTAAACTCGTATCCGGGGTAAATGAAAATCGAAGTATCGCCCTCATCGGCAATAATTTTTCCGCATTTGCTTGCAACAGACTCAACTGTTCGACAGGAAGTTGTGCCAACACAAATAACTCTGCCTCCGTTTTGCTTGGTTTCGTTAATAATATCGGCAGTTTCGGACGGTAAAACATAATGTTCCGTATGCATTAAGTGGTTTTCTATTTTCTCTTCCTTAACAGGTCTAAAAGTTCCCAATCCTACATGCAAGGTTACATAAGCAATTTTTACACCTTTATCTTTAATTCTTTGCAGAAGTTCATTTGTAAAATGAAGTCCTGCTGTCGGTGCGGCAGCGGAACCCTCGTATTTTGCATAAACAGTCTGATAGCGTGTGCAATCTTTTAACTTCTCGTGAATATAATGTGGTAAAGGCATTTCACCGACTTTGTCTAATACTTCATAAAAATTGCCTATATATGACAATTTTATAATTCGGTTTCCATCATCTTTTATTCTTACAACATCGGCATTTAAAATTCCGTCTGCAAAAGTAAATTTATAGCCTACTTTTGCTTTTTTGCCCGGTCCTGCCAAACATTCCCATTCATCATTACCTAAGTTTTTAAGCAGTAAAAACTCAACTACCGCTCCCGTATCAACTCTTGTCCCGTAAATTCTTGCAGGAATGACCTTTGTATTGTTCAAAACAAGACAATCGCCCTCACTTAGATAATCAATAATATTATAAAAATGTTTATTCTCTGTTTTACCTGTTTCCTTATTTAAAAGCATTAAGCGAGAATTTTCACGCTTGTCCGTAGGGTGCTGAGCAATCAATTCTTCGGGCAAATTATAATAAAAATCCTGCTTTCTCATATTGACAATCCTTTCAAATTATAGTATAATATTATGGTATGATTAATATTGGGTAGTAGAACTAAAAACTATTATATTGCAAAATTTCCGATATTACAAGGATTTTTTATAAATTATTTTTAGAAAGGCTGAATTTTATGAAAAAATACAAGGTTGGTATAATCGGTGCTACCGGTATGGTAGGTCAGCGATATACTATTTTGCTTGAAAACCATCCATGGTTTGATATTACTGCTATTGCCGCATCTCCCCGCTCAAAAGGTAAAACTTATTTTGAAGCGGTAGGTGGTCGCTGGGCAATGCAAAAGCCTATTCCTGAAAAAATGAAAGATATGATTCTTTTTGATGCGACCGCTGATATGAAAGAAATCGCCGCTAAGGTTGATTTTGTGTTTTGCGCAGTTGATATGAAAAAGGATGAAATTAGAGAATTAGAGTTTAAATATGCTCAGCTTGAATGCCCTGTTGT
>CACYEQ010000148.1 GCA_902773485.1 Oscillospiraceae bacterium | reverse complement strand
TTTTAAGGGTAAAACCGTTTTTATTGACTCGTTTACAGGGTTTACTCTGCAACAACTTGAACTCATTAAGAAAATAATAAAACTTGCCGACGATACTTTTGTGTCGTTCGGATTTGACGGAGTTTATTTTCAAAGAGAGTTTTCTTTGTTTTCAAATGTTTCAAAAATAGCACTTGATTTAAAAAAATATGCGACAGAAAAAGGCATTGAAGTAGGTAAAGATGAAGTTTTAACAGAAAATCACCGTTCTAAAACAGAAGACCTTGATTTTCTTGAAAAAAATATTTTTTCGGGTGAAAATAACTTGTTTGATGAAACGCCTGAAAATATTCTTGTCACAAAAACTAAAAATATTTATGAGGAAGCGGAATATGTTGCCAAAAAAATACTTAGTTTAATAAAAAATTTCGATTTACGTTTTCGTGAAATTTCGGTTATTTCAAGAGATGCAAACGAATACAACGGGGTTATTGACGAAGTTTTTGAAAAATATAACATTCCTTTGTTTGTTGACAACAGGGAAACGGTTGAGAGTTTTAGCCTATTTAAATTTGTCTCTTATTCGCTCTTGGCGGTGATTAACAATTTTGATTTTGACAGCGTAATGTCGGTTTTAAAAACGGGAATTCTCAGTATAGATGATGAAGAGGCTTCTCTTTTTGAAATGTACTGCCTGGTTTGGCGAATAAGCGGAAAAGAGTTTTTAAAAGAATTCAACCTTCCTGTTGACAGTTTTTTAGTAGGTGATGACGAGTATTATAAGAACGCAAAAGCAACTATTGAAAATGTAAGAAAAAAATTGATAAAGCCTTTGGAAACCCTTAAAAAAGAAAAAGGCAAAAATGCAAAAAGCATTTGCTTTGCAATTTATAATCTTATAATTAACTGTAATTGCGGTGCTAATTTAAAGCAAAAAGCCGAGTTTTTAGAAGAAAAAGGGTATATTAGGCTTGCCGAAAATACCGCAAGAAGTTACGATATTCTGATACATATTTTAGACCAACTTTATCTCTCACTTGGCGAGCGTGAGATAGATTTAAAACGCTTTTTTGAGATTTTTAATTTGGTTACTAAAAATCTTGATATAGGCTCTTTACCGCAAGGGCTTGACGCGGTTGCGGTCGGCTCTGCCGAGCGTATGCGTCCGAAATCGCCGAGAGTTACTTTTATAATCGGTGCAAATGAGGGTGTTTTTCCGTCTGCAAAATCGGGTAGTGGATTGTTTTCAGATGATGAATTGAAAACGCTTAAAACTGACGGAATAAATCTGCCGTTTTATGATATTGATACGGCAGTTGACGAGCAGTATTTAGCATATCTTGCTATTTGCAGTCCGAGTGAAAAACTTTATGTTTCTTATGTTTCTTCTTCGCTTGACGGCGAGCATGCCGATCAATCTGTGATTGTTGACGATGTGGTTAGAGTTTTCCCGAAAATAAAAATAGAGGTTTATGATAATTCAAAAATCGAAAGTTATACCGACGCTTTAAAGGTTTATGCAAAATCAAAAGGTAGTGCAAAGGAAATTGAAAGATTTTTCAGCAATCATTTTGATGAGCGGTTTGTAAAATTGCAAAGGGCAATTTGTAAAGATCAAGAATTTTTATCAAAAGAAACAGCAAAGGCGCTCTACGGCAAAAATATTTATGCTTCGGCCTCGAAAATTGAAACATTTAATAAATGTCATTTTTGCTACTTTTGCAAATACGGTTTAAAGGCAACGCCTTTAAAACAAGCGGTTGTTGATAATTTAAAAAGAGGCTCGCTTGTTCATTTTATTCTTGAAAAAATGGTTAAAAAATATAGCACCGAAGAATTCTTTGCACTTGAAAAAGCCGATTTAGAAAATAAAGTTACCGCTCTTTTTGAAGAATATTTGAGTAAAATTATTTCAAATAAAGAACAAACCGCAACTGAAACTTTTAAGCATCAAAAACTTAAAAATATGATAATAAATTTGCTTAAATATGTTTTTGAGGAACTGAAACAATCCGAATTTGAAAATGCCGAAACCGAACTTAAAATTGGTGGTGATCATGCTGATATTCAGCCTTTAAAGGTGAAATTCTGCGAAGGCGAGTTAATTCTTAACGGGTTAATAGACAGGGTTGATACCGCCGAAAAAGACGATAAGAATTATTTGAGAATAATAGATTACAAAACAGGCAAAGCAGAATTAGATTTATCTGATATGTATATCGGTCAAAAACTGCAAATGCCTTTGTATTTGAAAGCGGTTATTGACAACGGCAAGCAAAAATTCGGCGAATGTTTGCCCGCGGGAATGTTTTATTTTCCGGCAAAAGATGCAACTGTTGATGTTGATGAACAGGCAAGTGAAGAAGAAATCATTACCGAACTGCAAAAGAATTTTAAATTAATTGGTATGTTTCTTGACGAGCCAAACGCTTACACCGCAATAGAGCCACAGAGAAAAGGGATTTTTTCTCCTGTAAAACTGACTTCAGGAGGCATACTTTATAAAAATTCACCGTTTTACACGAAACGGCAGTATGATATTTTATCAAAATACCTTGAGTTTTTGTTAATAAAAAACGCAAATGAAATTATCAGCGGAGACATTTCTGTAAACCCTGTTGACGGCAGTGTAGATGCTTGCAAATATTGTGATTATTCTGAAATCTGCAAGTTCCAAGGTGAGCATTTTAAGGCTGAAAGAATGGAATCAACGCAGGTGTTTGAAAAAATGCTTGAAGCAGTTGAAAACGGGGGGGTGAATAAAAATGGATTTTACTAATGAACAGAAAAACGCATTGGAAGCAAAAGGAAGAGTTTTGGTTTCTGCGGCGGCAGGCAGCGGAAAAACCGCTGTTTTGGTTGAAAAGTGCGTGAATCTAATTTGTGATAAAGAGAATCCCGTACCGGTTGATAGAATTCTGGTAGTTACTTTCACGGTTGCGGCAGCGGCGGAAATGAGAGAAAGAATTTTAAAAAGTTTAAATGAAAAAATAAAAGAAAAGCCGGATAATACTTATTTGAGAAAGCAAAAACTCTTGTTGCCTTCGGCAAAAATCGGCACTATTGACAGTTTGTGCATTTCGCTTGCCCGCGAGTATTTTTATAAACTCGGAATTTCTCCTGACTACAAAATCGCCGATAATTCGGTTATTAACAGACTTCAATCCGATACCGCAGATGAGATAATTAATAAATACTTTGAAAATAACGATAAAGTCTTTTTGCAATTGGTTTCGATTTTCGGTGATGAAAAAGGTCCAGATGAATTAAAAGAAAATATTTATAAATTTTACGATTATTTAAGTTCGCTTTCTTTTCCTGATGAGTTTTGCGATAAGGTAATGGGCATTTATGAGAATTTTGATGACAACAGCGTTATTCTCGATATTGCTTTTGAATATTACAGCAATTTTCTAATAAATAAAATTGCGATTTTTCAGCAAAATTATAATGATTTGCAAACAAGCGAAGTGCTTTTCTTGAAATACGGTCCTGCTTTTGAAGAGGTGCTGGCAAAACTGAGAAGAGCGTTGGATTTTATTGATAATAAGGACTATGACGGCATTTATAATATGTTGAAAAATTATACCGATGCTAAACTTAGCCGAGTATATAATTTTTCGGATTCACAGTTTAAAGACAAAATGCAGAAAGCGAAAAATGACACAGAGCAGGCTTTAAAAGATTTAAAAAAGACTTTTGGCAACAGCAAGGAAAAAGTTTTTTCGGATAATGAAAAAATCAAACCTTTGGTAGAAAAATTTTTGTCGGTTACAAAAGAGTTTTCGGAAGATTTATATCAGAAAAAATTGCAAAATAACTGTTTTTCTTTTTCGGATATTGAGTGTAAAATTTTAAATCTTCTTGTAAAAAAAGAGGCAGGAAAAATAGTTTATACCGACACGGCGAAAGAACTTTCGCAAAAGTATTTTGCGGTTCTTGTAGATGAATATCAAGATACAAACGACTTGCAAAATACGATTTTTGAGGCGCTTTCAAACGGTGGTAAAAACCTTTTTATGGTAGGCGATGTTAAACAAAGCATTTACGGATTCAGAAATGCGAATCCGAAAAATTTTTTAAAATTTCGTGATGAATTGCCGATTTATGAAAAGGGAAGCAATGAATCAAAAGTAATTATGTCGGGAAATTTCAGAAGCCAAGCCGATGTTTGTCATTTTGTAAATTTCCTGTTTTACCGTCTTTTTTCAAAAAAATGCGGTGAAATGGATTATCTTGATGAAGATAAATTAGTGCCGAAAGCGGAGTTTGAAGATGTTAAAAGTCCGAGAGTTTCACTTGAAATTGTTGAGCAATGCTCACCTGCGTTTTCATCAGTCGAACATCAAATTTACCATATAGCGAAAATTATTAAAAATAAAGTAAACGGTGAGCCTTGTATTACTGACAGAGACACTAAAAAGTTACGCAAGGCAGAGTATAAAGATTTTTGTATTCTTTTGCGTGGCAGAAGTAATTTTCAAAAATATGAAAGTATTTTCAAATCGCTTTCAATTCCTGTTTGGATTGATGATAACGAGGGACTGCTTGATCAACCTGAAATTATAAACATTTTCTCGGCTTTGCAGGTTATTGAAAATCCTTTTTCCGATATTCCGTTAATTACGCTTATGCTTTCGGATATTTATGGTTTCTCGGCTGATGAAGTTGCCAAAATCCGTGCCGAAAATAAAAATACAGAGTTTTACAGAGCGTTGCTCGGCTTTAAAGAAAAAAGCGAAAAAATGATAGGTTTTTTAAATGAAATTGAAGAATTCAGAAGACTTTCGATTAATTGCTCGGTATCTGCGATTATAAATAAAATTCTTGTAAAAACAGGCTATGAAAATACGGTTTTTTCTTATGAAAACGGCGAAGAGGCTTATAATAATTTAATTTTGTTTAAGAGTATTGCAAGAAATTTTGAGCAAAACAATTCTACCGGCCTTACGGCGTTTGTGAACTATATAAACTATCAGAAAAAGCATAACGGCAGTTTCAATAAATCCGCTTCGGTAGGCGAAAATGATAATGTTGTAAAGGTTATGACAATACACCGCTCGAAAGGATTGCAGTTTCCTGTTTGCATTGTTGCAGAACTTGAAAAAAAGTTTAATACCGATGATATAAAAGCAAATTTGATAATGTCGGAAAAAGTCGGAATCGGCATAAAGTATATAGACCAAATCCGCAAAATAAAAGTGTCCACATTTTCAAAAAATATTGCTAATTTAGAGAAAAAAGCCTTGCTTATTTCCGAAGAGTTGCGCGTGCTTTATGTTGCACTCACAAGGGCAAAAGATTTCCTTTATATGGTGGGTTGCACCAAAAATGCCGAACAGAGTTTGATTTCGACATCACAAAAATTATCTTGGGATTCTCACGGCAGATTTAACCCCTATTTTGTGCAAAACTGCAATAATTATCTTGAAATGATTGTGGCAGGTGTGTTATGTCATCAAAACGGGTCTGATTTGCGAACAATCTGTAATTCTGAATTTGAAGTTTTTCCGAGCGAGGGATTTTTGTCGGCAAAGGTAATAAGCGATGTTGACTTTGGTGTTGAAGAGAAAGAGGTTCAGCCGAGCGAAAACAAGTTTGATGAGCAGTTTTATGAAAAAATTAAAGAGAGTCTTGAATTTTCTTATAAGTATAAAGATTTAAACAAAATTTTTGTAAAGCAAAGTGCATCGGCTCTGGCTCATAAGGAGTTTTCCTCTGATTATAATTATTCAAACAAACCTGTATTTTTGCGAAATCAAAAACTTTCCGCCGCCGATAAAGGGACGGCTATGCACAAGTTTATGCAGTTTTGTGATTTTGAAAGCGCTAAAAAAGACATTTCTTATGAAATAGATCGAATTGTTGAACAAGGCAAATTGACATTAGATGAGGCAAAATCTTTAAAAACCGACAGTTTAAAAACGTTTATAAATTCTTCGCTATGCGAAAAAATTATTAAAAGCGACAGCGTCTATAAAGAGCAAGGTTTTATGGTTGAAATTCCTGCTAATGAAATTTATGATGATTTAGACGAGCAGTTTGACGGCGAAAATGTTATTATTCAAGGATATGCCGACCTTTGTTTTGATGACGGAAAGGGTATTTTTATTGTCGATTACAAAACCGACAGGGCAGACGAAAAAGAACTTATAAAACGCTATAAAAAACAGTTGGATATTTATGAAAAAGCGTTAAAATTAACTTTCAATAAAAAGATTACAGGTAAGGCAATTTACTCGTTTTATTTAAACAAAATTATTATGCTGTAAAAGAATTTTTAAAAAATGAAAAAAATACTTGTAATTTTTAAGGTTTTGTGTTAAAATTATTTTGTTAATTATCTAAAATAATATGGAGGTCAAAACAAAATGGCTTGGTATTCTTATCTTATAGGCGCCTTTTTAATTCTTTTTGCACTTATAATTATTGCCGTAGTTCTTCTTCAAGAGGGTAGAAGAAAAGGGATTTCAGGCGTTATTTCCGGCGGTGCGGATACATTCCTTTCAAAAGGCAAAGCAAGAGCGGTTGACGCTGTGCTTGCCCGTTGGACAAAGTGGGTTGCTATTCTCTTCGGTTTAATAGTAGTAGGCGCCTTTGTTTTAGGATTGGTTTTATAATTTAATCAAAAAGAATATAAAAAGCCCGAAGCTCT
The DNA here is from genome assembly GCA_902773485.1 of Oscillospiraceae bacterium. Taxonomy (GTDB): domain Bacteria; phylum Bacillota; class Clostridia; order Oscillospirales; family Acutalibacteraceae; genus RUG11462. The sequence continues at coordinate 918 of CACYEQ010000148.1, read as the reverse complement.
CGGGCTTTTTTATTGTTTATTGAACCATAATAATGATAAACTGCAATGTTTTTTCTTTATTTTGTTTCGAATTCGGCTTTGGTTTTCAAGTTTTCAGTTTGTCGCGGACTTCCCTGTGCTATACAAGGAAATTCGTTATCGGTATCGGCGGTTGGCTGAATTTCATAAGTGCCGTATTTGTTTATCATTTCAAATGCAGTTTCAGGTTCGCCTATAATCGGGGTTGACGCAAGTTCTTCGGTTATTTTTTTATCTTTTTTACTCATAATGCTACTCCTATAAATTTGTTTTTTTTAATCGGGCAATGCTCCTGCTTTGCTCGCAAGGAGCAGAGCTTGCAATAGATTGCGACCTGCACATGGAGCGTTAGCTCCCCAGGTTTTCAGTGGGAGATTAAGACTCCCGCTGAAATTCTGAGATGTTCCCCGCCGACTTAGAGTCGGGGGACATCTGTGCTTAGGTTATAGTTTCTGCATTAATCTTAAAATTATTAAAGAATTTAAATTCAGTCTGTCTAATAACCCCTAATTTCAAATATAATTTTGAGTTATAGATAGGGTGAAAGCCCGATTTTTTTGGGCTTTTTAATTATGTAATATTATTAGAACAATAAAAAACACCGCATTTATGCGGTGTTTTAAATCTTAAAAACTAAACTTATGCGAGTTCAGCGAAGTATTTGATTGTTCTAACCATCTGCGATGTGTATGAGTTTTCGTTATCATACCAAGAAACAACCTGTACTTCATATAAGCCGTCGCCGATTTCAGAAACCATTGTCTGAGTAGCGTCAAAGAGTGAGCCGTATCTCATACCGATAACATCAGAAGATACGATAGGATCTTCATTGTAACCAAAACTTTCAGAAGAAGCGGCTTTCATAGCAGCGTTGATACCCTCGGCAGTAACATTGTCGCC
>CACYEQ010000147.1 GCA_902773485.1 Oscillospiraceae bacterium | reverse complement strand
GAAAAAACTTTACCGAAAACAACTCATGAAAATCATCATTATGTTGTAACAGAAAGAAAAGCAGAAACTTGTACCGAAGATGGTTATATAGTTTATGAATGTGATGATTGCCATAAAACATATACAGAAAAAATAAAAGCAACAGGACATAAAAAATCTGTTGAATGGGTTGTTACTGTTGAACCAACCTGCACAGAAAAAGGTGTAAAGGTTAAATATTGTACAGATTGCAATGAAATTCTTAAAACAGAGGAAGTTTCATCTCTTGGCCATACAGTTTCCGATGCGGTTGTTGAAAATAATGTTGTAGAAACTTGCACACAAGACGGAAGTTATGACAGCGTAGTATATTGTTCTGTATGCGGTGCAGAACTTTCAAGAGAACAGATTGTTGTCAAAGCTTTCGGACATACGACCGTCACCAAAAACGTCAAATCGGCCACCTGCTTTGAGGCAGGCTATACAGGCGATAAAGTTTGTTCTGTATGTGGTGAAACTATTACCAAAGGCAAAGCAATAGCAAAACTTAAACTTAAAACTCCAAAAATGACTTTGAAAAAAGGTACAAAGTTGTTTAAAGTTAAATACAAAAAAGTTAGCGGTGCAACAGGCTTCCAAGTTAAGTATAAAACAGGAAAAGGTAAGTGGGTAACAAAAACCTTTAATACAAAGAAAACAGTTACAAAAACCATTAAACAACTTAAAAAAGGTAAAAAGTATACTGTTAAAATCAGAGCATTTGTAAAATCAGGCTCGAAAAAAGCATATTCCTCTTGGTCAAAGACCAAAAGTGTAAAGGTAAAATAAGAAAACAAGGAGTGCATCAGCACTCTTTGTTTTCTTATTCAGTTTTCTATAAAAAACACTTGACATTGTGGAAGAAATGGTATATAATCTTATAGGTGCAAAGTAAAAATACTTTGCAGGTGAGTTTGGGAGTGATAAAATGGCATCGAAAAATCTTAATATTTCGTCACTTCTTGATTTATATGGCGGTATGCTGACCGAAAAACAGCAGAGTTTTTTAGAATATTATTATAATGATGATTTATCACTTTCGGAAATTGCACAAAATGAAGGCATTACCCGTCAGGGCGTTTATGATATTATAAAACGCGCGAGCGACCAACTTATAAATTACGAAAATAAACTAAAATTAAACGATAGATTTCAGCAAATTAATAAGCAGACAGATGATATTTTAAATGGTAAAAATCCGCTTGGTTGTGCTGAAAATATTAAGAAAATCATAAATTTTGAGGAGGACTGAAAATGGCTTTTGAAGGCTTATCTGAAAAATTAGGCGCTGCCTTTAAAAAAATCAAGTCAAAAGGCAAGTTGTCCGAATCTGATGTTAAACAGGCTATGCGTGAAGTTAGACTCGCATTATTAGAGGCCGATGTTAACTATAAAGTTGCAAAAGATTTCACAAATAAAGTTACCGAGCGTTGTATTGGCGAAAAGGTTATGGAAAGCCTTACTCCCGCTCAAATGGTTATTAAAATAGTTAAAGAAGAGCTTACAGAGTTAATGGGCGGTGAAAACAGCCGTCTTGATACCGCTTCAAGAATACCGACCATTATTATGATGTGCGGTTTGCAAGGTTCCGGTAAAACTACTCACTCGGCAAAATTAGGTAAGTATTTAAAAGAAAAAGGGCATAGACCTATGCTTGTTGCTTGCGATATTTACCGTCCTGCCGCTATTTCGCAGTTGAAAATTGTCGGCGAGCAGGTTGGCGTTCCTGTTTTTGAAATGGGTACCGAAAAACCTGAAAAAATCGCAAAAGAGTCTATTAAATATGCTCGTGATTACGGTTACGATTACTTGATTCTTGATACCGCAGGTCGACTTCATATTGACGAAGAACTTATGAATGAGTTAAAGCGTGTTGTCGCAGTTGCCGAGCCTAATGAAATTTTACTTGTTATCGACTCGATGACAGGTCAAGATGCGGTTAATGTTGCCAAGAGTTTTAATGAAACACTTGAAATTTCGGGTGTTATTTTAACAAAGTTAGACGGCGACACCCGTGGCGGTGCAGCACTTTCTGTTCGTGAAGTTACCGGCAAGCCGATTAAATTCGTCGGAACAGGCGAAAAGTTGGGTGACCTTGAAGAATTTCACCCTGACAGAATGGCTTCGAGAATTTTGGGTATGGGCGATGTGCTTTCGCTTATTGAAAAAGCCGAAAACGCACTTGATGATAAAAAAGCAGAAGAATTAGAGCAAAAATTAAAGAAAAATAAATTTGATTTAAACGATTTGCTCGATCAGTTCCAGCAAATTAAAAAAATGGGTCCGCTCAAACAGGTGCTTGGTATGATTCCGGGACTCGGCAAACAGTTAAAAGATTCCGATGTTGACGATAAGCAGTTGGTAAGAGTTGAGTCTATAATTTATTCAATGACAAAGCGTGAGCGTGAAAAACCCGATATCATAAACGCTTCTCGCAAAAAGCGAATAGCGGCGGGTTGCGGAATGAAAGTTGAAGATGTAAACCGTCTTTTGAAACAGTATGAGCAGATGAAAAAAATGTTTAAGCAGATGAACGGCGGCAAAGGCAAAAATCGTCGATTGCTTAAAGGACTTGGCGGAAATAATCTTGGTATCGATCCGAATACTTTTGATCCTTCGCAGTTTGGCGGTATGTAAATAAAGTTTTTTAACGGTTAAAATCCGTTTTAATATTAATAATAATTTGTGAGGTGAAATTTCATGGCAGTAAAAATCAGACTTCGTCGTATGGGCGCTAAAAGAGCACCTTTTTACAGAGTAGTAGTTGCTGATTCAAGATTCCCAAGAGACGGCAGATTTATCGAAGAAATTGGTACTTACAATCCAAATGTTGACCCTGCTGAGGTTAAAATTGATGCAGAGGCCGCTAAAAAATGGATTGCAAATGGCGCTCAACCTACTGATACAGTAAAAGCGTTGCTTAAAAAGAACAGTGTTCTTTAATATTAATTGAAAGGTAATTATTGTTATGCAGGAACTTCTTATTACTCTTGCAAAGGGTTTGGTTAATGACCCTGATGCAGTAAAAGTTACAGTTGATGAGCCTAACGAAGAAGGCGTAATCGTTTATCATTTAAGCGTTGCGGCTGACGATATGGGCAGAGTAATCGGTAAACAAGGCAGAATTGCAAAAGCAATTCGTGTAGTAATGCGTGCCGTTGCAAACCGTAACGATCAAAAAATTATGGTTGAAATCGACTGATTTAAAAGAGCATTTTTTAAAAATGCTCTTTTATTTTTTTGTTTATTTAACTAATAATTGTACTTTATTTTATTTGCAAGAATTGTAATAATACTTAAAAATGCGGTTAAAAATTCAGCCGAAAATTCGCTGAGCCAAATTCCGTTAAGTTTAAAAACAAGAGGTAAAACAAGAATCATTGTTAACTGAAATAAAAATGTTCTTGAAAATGAGATTAGTGCAGAAACAAGACCGTTGTTCAGTGCAGTAAAAAAAGAAGATGAAAATGCATTAAGCCAACTTAACAAATAAGATATTGAGAAAAGCCTTATTGCGTTTGCGGTAAGCAATTGCAAGTTTTCATCATAACCTACAAATATACTTGCCATCTGATTTGCAAATATTTCAGCAAGAGCAGTCATTGTTATCGAAGCGACTGCTAAAATTCTAATGCTTTTGTTTAAAAGGCTTTTCAATTCATCGGTTCTTTGCGCACCGTAATTGTAACTTATTATCGGTGCAGAGCCAATAGAATAGCCTATGAAAGTGCCGCTGAACAAAAAACTTACATACATTATTATTCCGTATGCACAAATACCGTCAGCACCTGCATATTTTAATAATTGAATATTATAAAGCACATTAACAAGCGACATTGAAATATTAGTAACCATTTCAGAAGAACCGTTTGTACAAGCCTTTATAATAGGTGTTTTTTCTATTTTAGTTTTAACTAATGTTATTGAGTCGCTTTTGAAAATGAAATAAATCAGCGGTATTACTGCACCGACTGCTTCGCTGATAACGGTTGCAGCGGCTGCGCCGGCAACTCCAAGATTTAACAGCCAAACAATCAAAGCATCGAGCGATATGTTTATTAATCCTGAAACAATCGATATTATAAGACCGAAGTTTGGCTTGTTTGCGACAATTAAAAAACTGTGTAAACTGCTTTGAAGTATAAAAAACGGTATTCCTAACAATAGAATTCTTCCGTAATTCAAGCAATTTCCAACTAAATCTTCTGTTGCACCCACTAAATGCAGAATAGGTTTTAAAGTAAATAATCCTAAAACAGTTGAAATAATACCGACAATTATTTCAAAATAAATTAGCATTGAGAAGTAGCGGTTAGCGTTTGTTTTGTCACCCTCGCCAAGTGTTTTTGAAACAACGGCACTACCGCCTGCGCCTATCATAAAACCGAAAGTGCTTATTATAACAACCGCAGGCATAACAAGGTTTACCGAAGTAAAAGCCCCACTGCCTACAACATTTGAAACAAAAATAACATCAACAACACCGTAAATTGATGTGAAAATCATCATTAAAATGGTAGGTAGAGTGAATTGAATCAGTTTTTATATGTAAAACGGTCTGAAATTGAAATATTCATCTTTTTCTCCTAAAAAAATAACTCGGCTATTTTTACAAATAACCGAGCCCACTCGACATCTAATCAACATTTGTAATTGGGATTACAAGTTCTCCGATGACATTTTCATTTTTTAATAGTATATAATAGAATTTTTTGTTTGTCAAGAAGAAATAACAATAATCTTTTTCGCGGTTGATTTTTGGTTTTTTGTGTGCTATAATTAATTAGTTAGAACATTTATAAGGAGTGAGAATTATGACAAAGTTTAAAAGAATACTAAGTTTAGTTTTGGCAATTGCATTTTGCTTTGTCTTTTTTTGCTCTGTAATGTTTGTTGCGGCTGAGTCAAATCACACTTGTTCTGGTGAAAACTGCCCTATTTGTGCGCAAATCAACTTTTGTAAAGATTTAATTAGAAAAGTTGTTTACTCATTTGCGGGCATTTTTTTGGCTCTATCATTGCATTTTACTATTATAAAAACTGTTTCAAATTATAAATGTTTTATTGAAAATATAACGCTCGTTTCACTTAATATAAAACTTTCAAATTAAAAAGCCTCTTAAATTTGATTATTAAAAACAAATTTCGGAGGTAAAACTAAATGAAGAAAATATTTTGCATAATGGTTTCGGCCGTTGTGTTTTTTGGGTTATTTTGCGGTTGCGGTACTGCAAAAAAAGAAGATAAAAAATTAAGCGTTATCGCTACAATTTTTCCTGAATATGATTGGGTTAAAAATATTGCAGGCGAGAATATTAAAAATATAGATTTAACTCTTTTACTCGATAACGGCGTTGATTTGCACAGTTTTCAACCAACTGCAAACGATATTATTAAAATATCAAAATGTGATTTGTTTATTTATGTAGGCGGCGAGTCTGACGAATGGGCAGAAGATGCTGTAAAACAGGCTTCTAACAAAAACATGCAGGTTATTAATTTAATGAATGTTTTGGAAAACGAAAAAAAGGAAGAAGAAGCCGTTGAAGGAATGCAGGTTGACGAAGAAGAGGAAGAAGAGGGCGAAGAAGTTGAATATGATGAGCATGTTTGGCTTTCAGTTAAAAACGCTCAAAAATGCTGCGAGGCTATAAAAAATTCACTTTCCAAACTTGATAAAGATAACGAATCGGATTATCAAAAGAATTATGAAGATTATAGCAAACAGCTTCAAAAACTTGATGGCGAGTTTACGGATACAGTTAAAAACGCTAAAAGAAAAACTCTGTTGTTTGGCGATAGATTCCCATTTAGATATTTAATCGAAGATTATTCGCTTAAATACTATGCTGCTTTTATCGGTTGTTCAGCTGAAAGCGAAGCAAGTTTTGAAACAATTTCATTCTTAGCAAAAAAAGTTGATGAGTTAAAACTTCCTTATGTTATAACTCTTGATGGTAGTGACCAAAAAATTGCGAAAACAATTATCAAAAATACAAAAGATAAATCGCAACAAATTGTTACTATGAATTCAATGCAATCAACATTTAAAGATAGAGACAATTATATTTCAATAATGCAAAGCAATCTTGATTCACTTAAAAAGGTTTTGAATTAGGGGGCGGTGTTTTTGGTGCAGATTATTTGTAAAAATCTATCGCTCGGCTATGAATCAAATGTGATTGTTAAAAACTTGAATTTTAATGTAAACGCTGGCGATTATTTGTGTATTGTTGGTGAAAATGGTTCGGGAAAATCTACACTAATGCGAACATTGCTTTCGCTTCAAAAGCCTATTTCGGGCGAGCTTGAATTTTCTGACGGATTATCGTCAGATAAACTTGGCTATTTGCCACAGCAAACCTTTATTCAAAGGGATTTTCCAGCTTCAGTATGGGAAATTGTGCTTTCAGGGCGTTGCTCGAAAGAGGGCTTTAAACCGTTTTATTCAAAAGAGGATAAAGCGATTGCCATGCAAAATATAAAAAAAATGGAGATTGAAAATCTCAAAAATAGATGTTATCGTGAGCTTTCAGGCGGCCAGCAACAAAGAGTGTTGCTTGCTCGTGCACTTTGTGCTACAACAAAGGCACTTTTGCTTGATGAGCCTGTTTCGGGGCTTGACCCAATTTTGACAAATCAAATGTACGAGTTGATTGACAATCTTAATAAAAAAGAAAAAATAACTATTATTATGATTTCTCACGATATGGAGTCAGCGTTGAAATATGCAACTCATATTTTGCATATCGGTAAAGAAATAGTTTTCGGCACTAAACAAGATTACCTTAATAGTAGTATTGGCAAGGGCTTTCTTTCCAATAGGGAAGGAGGCGCGCAATGAACGAGTTAATTTATACTTTAACAACATATTCTTTTGTTAGATACGCTTTAATTGTGGGCGTTTTAATTGCACTTTGCTCATCGTTACTCGGCGTAACGCTTGTTTTGAAAAGGTTTTCTTTTATCGGCGATGGCCTTTCGCATGTAGCTTTCGGCGCAATGGCGATAGCTACAATTATCGGCATAACTGATAATATGCTTTTTACAATGCCTGTTACGATAATCTGCGCTGTTATGTTACTTAGAACAGGGCAAAACACCAAAATTAAAGGCGATGCCGCCGTTGCTATGATTTCTGTCGGCTCGCTTGCAATAGGTTATCTGATGATGAATATTTTTTCAACTTCAAACAACCTTTCAGGTGATGTTTGCAGCACACTTTTCGGTTCAACTTCAATTCTAACTTTATCGGTTTTTGAAGTTTGGCTTTGCGTTGCTTTATCGGTTGTAGTTGTTGTTTTGTTTATTCTGTTTTACAACAAAATATTTGCGGTAACTTTTGATGAAAATTTCGCAAAAGCGACCGGCGTTCATTCCGAATATTATAATTTGTTAATTGCAGTTGTAATTGCGGTTATAATTGTTCTTGCAATGAATTTGGTAGGTTCGCTTCTTATTTCCGCTTTGGTAATTTTTCCGGCACTTTCTGCTATGAGAATTTTTAAAAGTTTTAAATCGGTTACAATTTGTTCAGCGGTTTTTTCGGTTGTTTGTGCGTTTTTGGGAATTATTATTTCAGTGCTTGAAGGTACTCCTGTCGGCTCAACAATCGTTGCGGTTGATATTGTTGCATTTTTTGCCTTTTATTTTTTAGGTGCAGTTTTGGGAGGCAGAGTAAAATGAAAAAGATATTAGCATTAATTATTTGTTTGATAATCGCTGTTTTTTCAGCAAGTTGCGGTAGCATTGAAAGAGTAGAAGAAATAGCAAAATCAAAAAATAAAACTACTAAAAAAACAACCGAATCGGTTGTGGCTGCAAACAATACGGCAATAGATATTGATTTAACAACAATGAACAGTACAATGGTTTATTCGGAAGTTTATAATATGATTTCCACGCCTGATAAATATGTAGGAAAAATTGTGAAAATGAACGGAGCGTTTGCGCTTTATGAAAATGAAGAAAAAACTAAAAATTATTATGCGGTAATCATTAAAGATGCAACCGCTTGCTGTTCGCAAGGGCTTGAATTTATTTGGGAAGGCGAACACAAGTATCCAGATGATTTTCCTAAAATAGGTAGTGATATTACAGTTGTAGGAAGATTTGAAACATATAAAGAGGGCGACCAAAAATACTGTCATTTGATTTCAGATGATGTTACATTTTAAAACTATTTAAGTGAAATAAATGAAAAAAATACTATTAATTTTTACAGGCGGGACTATCGCTTGCACCCGAAAAAGCGGTATTCTCGATACTGATGAAAAACAAAAATATAAAATTTTAGAAGATTATATTAAAAAATTCGGTGAAACAGCGGAGTTTGATTGCATTTCTCCTTATACTGTTTTGAGCGAAAACCTGTGTGCCGAAAATCTTATGGCTTTAAAGAAAACTGTTTTGCAAAGCGTTAATAATTATGACGGAATCATTATTACTCACGGAACGGATACTTTGCAGTACTCTTCTTCATTTATCTCGCTTGTTGTTTCAAAATCAAGCATTCCTATTATGTTTGTTTCAAGTAATTTACCGCTTGAAAACCAAAATAGCAACGGCTTTT
>CACYEQ010000146.1 GCA_902773485.1 Oscillospiraceae bacterium | reverse complement strand
GGCTCGGCTTACACTTATGAACAGTTGAAAATCTGGGTTAACTATGCGCTTAAAAATGATGCGATTATTCTTTATGACTGTGCCTATGAAGCGTTTATTACCGAAGATGTGCCACGTTCAATTTTTGCAATAGAAGGTGCAAGAAATTGCGCAATTGAGATGTGTTCGCTTTCAAAAACCGCAGGATTCACAGGAACTCGTTGCGGTTACACAGTAATTCCGAAAGAATTAGAGCGTGACGGTCATAATCTTTATAAAACTTGGTATCGCCGTCAGGCAACCAAATTCAACGGTGTTTCTTGGCCTGTTCAATGTGCTGCTGCTGCTGTTTTCTCCGAAGAAGGACAAAAGCAGATTAAAGAAAATATCGCTTATTACCAAGAAAATGCAAAGATTATTGCTGATGCGATGGACGAACTCGGAATTTACTACACAGGCGGTAAAAACTCGCCTTACATTTGGCTCAAATGCCCTGACGGCATGAAATCTTGGGATTTCTTCGATCTTCTTTTGAAAGAGGCTAATGTAGTCGGCACTCCCGGTTCGGGATTCGGTAAAAACGGCGAAGGCTATTTCCGTTTAACCGCATTCGGCGACAGAGAAAATACAATTGAAGCCGTTGAAAGAATTAAAAAAGTTCTTAAAAAATAATTATGAAGACATTAAAACCGCAATCCAAAAAGATTGCGGTTTTTTGCGTTATTTTTCAGTAATTTCGATAGGAATTTGTATTTCTCCGTTTTCTTTTTTAAACTGTTTTATACATTGCCTTATCAAATATAAAATCTGACCGTTGCCCGAACGCCCCTCATATTTTGAAATATAATGCAATTTATAATGAAGTTCCGGCTCAATTTCTATACCCAAATGCTTGTTTTTCTTATTTCTCATAAAATTCACCTCAAAAACATCTCAATTTAAGTTTATTTTAAGATTATTTTGTGATACAATGATGTTAGTATACTTATTATCAGCATGCTAAATTTTAATTCAAAGCACACAAAACAATCATTGTATATAAAATATAACCCCCGCAAACCTTTCGGATTGTGGGGTTTTGTAAAAAAGTGGTAACGCAATGCGTTTCCCTATAAAATATTTAATCAATTGCGAATTCGCAGATGAGATTTGAAAATTCCTGCGGATTATCGATTTCAAGTCCGCTGATAAGCCTTGCCTGATAATAAAGCAATTTTGTAAACTTTTTCAAAGTGTCTTTATCATCTTTATAAAGGTTATTTATCTTTTCATTTACCGAATGGTCAGCGTTTATTTCAAGAACAACTTCCGCTTTCATCATACCGTTATTATTCGGCATTTGTTTTAAGATTTTCTCCATCTCCATAGAAAGGTAACCGTCGCTTGAAAGGCAAACTGCACTTGAAGTCAATTTATCGGTATATTTAACTTCTTTAACAAGGTCGCCCAAAGCCTCATTCATAAATTCGAGTTTCTCTTTCTCATCCTCATTTTTCTTGTTCAACTGCTCTTTTTCTTCATCGGTATCAAGGTCAAGGTTGCCGTCGCAAATGTTTTTGAATTTTTTGCCGTCAAATTCCATAAGCATTTGAATAGCAAATTCATCAACATTATCGGTCATATAAAGAATTTCATAACCCTTCTCCCTAACCGCTTCGGTCTGTGGTAAAAGTTTGATTTTATCAACTGATTCACCGCAAGCATAATAGATAGTATCCTGAGAATCTTTCATTCGCATAACATACTCGGCAAGAGTTGTATATTTTTCCTCGTGGCTCGAAATGTAAATTAGCAAATCTTTAAGCGTATCTTTATGCGCACCGTATTCGTTATAAACGCCGAATTTTAACTGAACGCCGAATGCCTTGAAAAACTCTTCGTAACTTTGACGCTCGTTCGACAGCATTTTTTTAAGTTCCGAAGTAATCTTTTTCTCAATCGCTTTGGCGATAACTTTCAACTGGCGGTCGTGTTGCAAAATTTCACGGGAGATGTTAAGACTTAAATCCGCACTGTCAACAAGTCCTTTAACAAAACTGTAATGGTCAGGCAAAAGGTCTTTGCATTTTTCCATTATCATAACGCCGGAAGTGTAAAGAGCCAAACCCTTTTCATAATCTTTGGTGTAAAAATTAAACGGCGGTCGTTTCGGAATAAAAAGCAGAGAATCATAAGTAACCTGACCCTCGGTTTTTGAGTGAATTACTTTTATAGGCTCTTCATAATCGTGAAATCTGTCTTTATAAAACTGCTCATATTCTTCATTTGTGATTTCGTTTTTGTTTTTATGCCAAAGCGGAACCAT
>CACYEQ010000145.1 GCA_902773485.1 Oscillospiraceae bacterium | reverse complement strand
AGAGCGACAACAGAATTGCCGCACCGCATTGTAGCTTATTGAACTTATGCTTTTTATACAGAAAAATCGAAACAGCACAAAACACCGAAAAGGCTATTACTGAAATGATAATCCTGTTTACAAATATTTCTGGGAAATAATGCGGAAGAGTTTTTATTGTAAGTACCATTTTTAATCATATGAACTGAGTTATGATAAATTCTTACGAATTTATAAATCATTTTCGAATATTCTTTTTGCTCATTTTACGATTACTATTTGAATAAAGTAGCGTAGACAAATAACTACAAATAGCAAAAATAAAAACAACAGCTGTTCTAAATGTGCTCATCTAATGAACCGACGAATGATTAACGGTAAAAACATACCAAATAATCGGTAATACACCTATACAGGCAAATGGTATAAAAGCATTCCTTTTCTCAAATATCTGCGTTTTATCTATGTGTTTTCTTCTTATAATTAGTACAATTGTAATTATTACAAAAGCAAGAAAAACTATTGTTACCGGGGTGAAGAAAAGAGCTCTAAAGTTTCTGACGAATACTCCAAGTAACGGCACCGTATTAAGTGCAGAATCAGTTCCTGGAGTGATATGTGATGTTCTTGTTGAAATAGATTTCATTCCCTCAGTTATCACGTTTTTTTGCAAAACAATACTCGCTACCAACCATTTGCTGAACCACATTCCTGCATAACCAACTAACCAAGAGCCAAATATTACACATAATTTTTTAACTATTTTTTTTATTGGCTGTTTTAAGGTTAGGCATAAGTAAAGAATTGCAGGTATGCCAAATGTTGTTATCGGAAAAGTTAAAAAATCAAAAAAAGCAGTTGATATGCCCGAAAAAGCAAATATCAAAATCGCTATCTTTTCATTATAAATCCCTTTTTTACACAGTAATATAACAATAGAAGCGATTGAAAAGATATAAAAACATGATGAAAACTGCATGCACATAAAACAAGTAATCGGCATTAAAAACGCAACTGTAATAAGATACGGTATTATTAAATATCTTAATCCGGACTTATATAGCAATAGTAGTAAACAAAGTGTTAAAACACATTGAGCGATTGTATTAATTATTCTAATTCCGGTATAATCAAATAGCAAAAGTAAGGGTTTCAAAAATATTAAATAGCCATGCCAATATCTTGAATATCCTATCTTGTTATCATATTCTACATTGTTTATATTGTGGTCAATAAATGAATCCAATACATCTTTCTCGCCGATAGTACTATAATATGATGCCATTGCTTTTTTTAATGCAATTTCGTCACCATTGTAAGTTGCTTCCGAAAACATATACGAATCAGTATATATGTCTAAAGTGCTGGAACACCATGTAAATAGTTTGTCATGAGATTTATCGTATTCAAATGTACTTGCAGAGGATTGTACATTTTTTTCAATAGCAACTAATGGTATAGAATAAACAGCAGTTAAAAGTAAGGTTCCGATTAGAACTGAGCAAACTATAGCTAAAGCAATTGAAACAAAATAATAACACAATTTTTTCATTTTCATTTCTTCTCCAAAAACACTTTTCGTGTGACGAAATTATAAAACATTACAATTATAGTTACAATTATTTTTGCAATTAAATAATGCACTCTAGAACATTCAACAAATAAAAACATTAATAATACAGTTAATCCGACTCCAATTAGACTTAAAAAAACAAAACTTGTAAATTCAACTATTTTGTTAATATTATCCTTTGGAACAAATACAAACCTCATACTAAAAAAATAATTAAATAAAGTTGAAACTGCAAATGCAATTGCTGATGATAAAAGGTAGTTGCATCCCAGAATATCAGTTAGTAGAAACAACATAACGTAATCTATGCAAAAAGCTAAAAAACCAACAATACCAAATTTTAAAACCTGTTGAAAAAGTCTCAATACTCTTCATCCTTTAAACACTTCAAAATATTCTGCAATTCGATTAATTCAAACTCGAAATCTTGCTTGTCTTTATGTCTGATACTTTCTAAAATAACACCAGAGAAAAAAGAAAGAAGTGCTGCAATTACCACAAAGCCACACACAATAAGTGTTGGGAAGTTTGGAACCAGTCCCGTTTTTATATATTCGATTAGAATCGGAATAAAGAAAACAAATGCTATTATCAACAGAATGGCAAAAATGATACTAAAAAACAACAAAGGTCTATAATCACGGAACAAACGCCCAATCGTTTTTAACACTTTAAAACCATCAGAGTATGTATTTAGTTTTGAAACACTTCCCTCTGGTCTATCCCGATAATTAATTATATAGTTCTCAACAAACATATTCTTATCAACAGCATGAATAGTCATTTCAGTTTCAATCTCAAAACCTCTGGATAAAACAGGAAAACTTTTTACAAACAAAAAGCTAAAACAACGCAATCCTGTCATAATATCATTAATTCTGCACTTAAATAATCTGTTTATAGTAGCTCTAACAATATTATTTCCAAAATTATGAAATGGTCGCTTGTTCTCGGTAAAATATGTCGATGATAAGCGATCACCAACAACCATATCACATTTCTTTTGTAAAACTAAATCTGCCATATCCCTTGCACAATCAGCTGGATATGTATCGTCACCATCGACGAGGAAATAGCATTCTGCATCTATCTCGCGGAACATTCTACGAATAACATTACCTTTCCCCTGTTTATACTCAAATCGAACAATCGCACCTGCATCCTCAGCAACTTGAAAAGTCCCATCTGTAGAGTTATTGTCATATACATATATTGTTGCTTCAGGTAATTGCTCTTTCCAGTCATTCACTACCTTTTTTATTGTCTTTGCTTCATTAAAACACGGTATAAGAACTGCTATCTTATCCACTACCATCATTCCTTTAAAATCTAATCTCTCTTAAAAATATCTCTTGTATAAACCTTATCAATAACATCATCAAGACATGCATCATAGCGGTTTGCGATGATGGAATCGGACTGTTTTTTAAACTCATCTAAATCATTAACAACTTTTGATCCATAGAAGGTTGTACCGTTTTCAAGCGTAGGCTCATAAACAATAACCGTCGCGCCGCGGGATTTGATGCGCTTCATAACGCCTTGGATAGAACTTTGGCGGAAGTTATCGCTGTTT
>CACYEQ010000144.1 GCA_902773485.1 Oscillospiraceae bacterium | reverse complement strand
TTGAAAAAGCAACTGTAAAAACGAAGTTAAAAAGTAGAACGAATAAATAATTAATTAAGAATATAGAAGGGAGTTATTAATCAATGAAGAAAAAAACAGAATGTGTAGCAATGCTTCTTGCAGGCGGCGAAGGCAGCAGACTCGGTGTGCTGACCAGAAAGGTTGCAAAGCCGGCAATACCGTTCGGAGGAAAATACAGAATTATTGATTTTCCGCTTTCAAACTGCATTAATTCAGGCATTGAAACTGTGGGTGTTTTAACTCAATATCAACCGCTTGAACTTAACAGTTACATCGGCTCGGGCGCACCTTGGGATCTTGACAGAATGTACGGAGGAGTCAGAATTTTGCCACCTTATCAGAAAAAGGTAGGTACCGACTGGTATAAAGGAACTGCAAATGCAATTTATCAAAATATCTCATATATTGAGAATTATGACCCTGAATATGTTCTTATTTTATCAGGCGATCATATTTATAAAATGGATTACGCAAAGATGATTAAGTACCATCAGGACAGAAATGCAGATTGTACAATCGCGGTTATGAGCGTTCCTATGGAAGAAGCGCCGAGATTCGGTATTATGAACACCAATGATGACAACAGCGTTTATGAGTTTGAGGAGAAACCGCCTAAGCCAAAGTCAAACAAGGCTTCAATGGGCGTTTATATCTTTAATTGGAAAGATCTTAAAAAATATCTTATTGAAGATGAGGCAGACCCTGATTCTTCTAACGATTTTGGTAAAAATATCATTCCTGCAATGTTAGATGACGGCAAGCGTTTGTTTGCTTATGATTTTGAAGGCTATTGGAAAGATGTTGGTACTATTAACAGTTTGTGGGACGCAAATATGGATATTTTAAATCCTAATATCCCGCTTGACCTCGATGACAGAAGGTGGAAGATATATGCGAGAAATCGTGCTTTGCCACCGCATTTTGTCGCAACAGGAGCTAAAATTCAAAATTCGCTTGTTGCCGACGGTTGCGAGGTTTACGGCAATGTATATGATACTGTTTTGTTCTCCGGTGCAAAGGTTGAAAAGGGGGCAGATGTAAGTTATTCTGTAATAATGCCCGGCGCTGTAATTAAATCGAGTGCAGTTGTTAAATACGCAATTGTAGGTCAAGATGCGGTAATTGAAAACGGTGCAACAGTCGGTGCAAGTCCGGAAGAATTTAAAGAAAAAATTGATGACTGGGGTATAGCAACAGTAGGTCCTAATTTTGTTGTAGGTAAAGATCAAACAGTTAAACCAAAAGAAATGTTAGAGGCTAAATAAGGAGGTGTCGCAGATGATTGGAAAGAATGTTTTGGGACTTATTTTCTGCAATTCGCAGGATTCGGTTTTAAATGAATTAACTTCTGTTAGGGCAGTAGGCTCTGTTCCGTTTGGTGGCAGATACCGCCTTGTTGATTTTGCTTTGTCGCAACTCGTAAATTCAGGCATTTCAAAAGTAGGTCTTGTAACAAAGCAAAACTTTAAATCGCTTGCAGACCATGTCGGAAGCGGTCGCCCTTGGGATTTGGCTCGTAAAAACGGCGGTCTTTCAATGATTACTCCTTTTGCAATTGAGGGCGCTACTTTTTATAAAGGCAGAATTGATGCACTAAATGGTGCGATGGATTACCTTGAAAATTCAAAAGAAGAATATGTAGTTTTGGCGTCTGCTAATGTTGTTTCATCTTTTGAAATTGAAAATATGGTTGATGAGCATATTAAAAGCGAAGCCGATATTACAATAGCTTATAAAAAAGGAATTGAATCAAGCTATTACTTAAAAATTGCTGATGGCAGATTAGTTTCGGCAAAATCAACTAATGATAAAACTAAAAACGGATATCTTGAATACTTGGTAATTAAAAGAGAGTTGTTGATGTTGCTTGTAAAAGAGGCTTCAAGTCACAATTATACTGATTTTGTGACGGATATTCTTAACAGAAAAGCAAAAAATATGCATATTAATTGTTTTGAAGTAACCGATTACGCCAGAATTGTTACAACAGTACAGGAATTCTTTGAAATTAATATGGATATGATTGATACTAATATTCGTAAAGAACTGTTTAGTCTTGAAAACCCTGTTTATACAAAGCTTCGTGATGAAATGCCTTCTAAATACGGTTTTAATTCGGTAGTTGAAAATTCTCTCATTGCCGAAGGTTGCACAATTGAGGGTGAAGTTAAAAATTCGGTTATTTTCCGTGGAGTTAAAATCGGAAAAGGCGTTAAAGTAGAGAATTGCATTATTATGCAGTCATGCGAAATCGGAGATAACACTCAACTTGATTATGTTGTTGCTGATAAAGATGTGGTATTTAAAGAGGGCAGAACCTTAATGGGGTGTCGTTCGTTCCCAATGGTAATCGGCAAAGGTTTGACTGTTTAAAGTTTTTACTTAAATTTAATAAATTCAAAGTCCCTCAAATTTTTT
>CACYEQ010000143.1 GCA_902773485.1 Oscillospiraceae bacterium | reverse complement strand
GTGCGGCAAATGGGACTTGAACCCATACGTCAAAGACACACGCCCCTCAAACGTGCCTGTCTGCCTATTCCAGCACTGCCGCATATTTACAACAAATACGATTATATCAAATTATTAATACTTTGTCAAGAGATTTTTCAGAATTTTTTGATGAATGAAATGTAATATTTTATGGGTTTTACTAATATATTTATAAAAAAGGACAAGGTGAGAGAATTGTATAAAGAATTAGAGGAAATTTTAGAGTTTTTTCCTCAGGAACTAAAATATAAACTTGATTTTGAAATAAAAAAGTTCTTTAAACCCGTTCAGGAAATAAGATTGCGAAAGAATAAACCTGTTTGTATATTTTCATCGGGCAACAATTTTATTTTAAATACAACGGTTGATTCGGAGAGCTTCGATTATATTTTCAACCGTTTGTGTAAATATTCGGTTTATTCTTATCAGCAGGATATCAACAACGGTTTTATTACTACTGATTCCGGTTGCAGAGTAGGGGTTTGCGGAACTGCGGTATTAAATTTTGATAAATTAATATCTATAAAGAATATATCTTCACTCAATTTTAGAATTGCAAAAGATTTTGAAGGTTCTGCAAAGCAAATTATTTCGGACAACCTTGAAAATATAATTGTTGCCGGCGTTCCAGCAAGCGGTAAAACAACTGTTCTTCGTGATATTGCAAGAAGCTACTCTGCAAATTGTTATAAGGTTTGTATTGTCGATGAAAGAAACGAAATTACATCGAATAGATTTGATTTAGGAATTATGACTGATTGCTTGAAGGGGTATAAAAAGGCTTATGGAGTAACGCTTGCATTAAGGACATTATCACCTCAGGTTGTTATTTTTGATGAAATTGGAAGTTTAGAAGAATGCGAGGCGGTAATTGAGTGTATGAATGCAGGTGTAAATATTGTTACAAGCGTTCATTGTAAAAATAAAAATGAGTTTTTTCAAAGAAAAGTTTGCAAAAAATTAGTTGATACTTCTTTTTTTGATAAAGTTGTTTTTTTAAACAAAGTTCCCGGTAATATTGATGAAATTTATTATTTGAAAGAGTGATTTAATGAGAATAGCAGGAATCTTGATTTTAGGTGTTATTATTAGCATATATGGTTTTATAAGTGCAAATAAACTGATTTCAGAAAACTCACAACTCGAAAAAATAATAAAAATAATCAGCATAATTAAATTAAAAATGAGATACAGCAATGAAAAAATTACCGATTTAGTAAAAGATTTATCGGTAGATTATAGTTTTTTATTTTTAGAATTAAATTGTTCTTTTGAAAATTATTTTAATAAAATTTGCTTTGAAAATAAGAATTTGAATTTATCTGCACAAGAAAAGCAAGAATTATTTAGTTTTTTTGAGTGCTTGGGAAAGTCTGATTTGCAAAATCAATTAACACTTTGCGATAATTACATAAAAATCTTTGAAAACATTTTACAAGAGCACAAAGAAAAAAGTAAATCTAAAATAAAACTTTATCCCTCGTTATCAATTTTAACGGGTATGTTGGTTGTTTTAATACTTATTTAAGGAGAACAAAATGGAAGTAGATTTAATTTTTAAAATTGCGGCTATTGGAATAATTGTTGCCGTTTTAAATCAAGTTTTAATGCGTTCGGGCAGGGAGGAGCAGGCGATGATGGTTACCCTTGCCGGAATTGTTGTTGTATTAACTATGATAGTAACGCAAATTGCCGAACTTTTTGAAACGGTTAAGTCGGTCTTTGGATTATGAATATTTTTTCGGTAATAGGAATTGCACTTATTAGTGCCTGCCTTATTGTAATTCTGAGAAAAAATTCGCCCGAATTTGCAGTTCCGGTATCAATTATCGCTTCTGTAATAATTCTATTAATATCAATTGTTTTCGGGAAAAGCATTTTTGAAAAAATTGAAGAAATATCAACTTCTGCAAATATTTCTTCTGAAAATATTAAACTTATTTTTAAAGCAATAGGTATATGTTATATAGTGCAAATTGGTAAAGATGTTTGTAATGATTGCGGTGAAACCGCTCTTGGCGATAAAGTAGATTTAGCAGGAAAAATTGCGATTGCATCGCTCTCAATACCGATAGCAACGCAGGTGTTGGAATTAGTTTTGGAGTTAGTTAATAAATGAAAAGAACAATAATTTTTGCTTTTATACTTTTTGGCATTATATCTTTTAGTGTAAGTGCTGATACATTTGAATTTGAATTAAAAGATGATACAGATTTATATTCTCAAATATATTCTGACTTTAATACTGAAAGTTTGGTTGAAGAAACCCCTGATGAGGCAAAAGAATTCCTCGACAATTTTTCATTATCTCCAAAGAATCCGTTTTCATTTTCAGATATATTTACTCCCGACGGAGCAGAGAAATTTATAAATTACATAAAAAACAAATTAATCTCACCTTTGGTCGGCTTTGGAATGATTATTTTAGCAATAATTATTTGTGCTTTGGCAAATTCAATGACAAATAATACGCTTGAAACTAATTTTTCACTTAATATGGTTTGCGGGATGGTATGTATTACCGTAATTTTGCTGCCTGTTTCTTCTTTAATCGGAAACTGTGTACAAGTTGTTAATTCCCTGTCGGTTTTTATGGGCATTTTTATACCTGTTTTTGCAGGAATTTTGATTGCCTGTATTAAAAGTGCAACGGCGGTTTCTTACTCTTCTTTAATGTTTTTTACTTGCGAGGCGGTTTCCTATTTTTGTTCCTCTTTTGTTATGCCGTTTTCTAATTGTTTTCTTGCTCTGTCTGTAACTTCGGGACTAAGTGAGAATGACAAACTCGGCGGAATTGTAAACGCATTAAAAAAATGCGCTTATATAATTCTTACAACGGCAATGGCGGTGTTTTTGGCGGTTTTATCAATTCAAGGTGCAGTAAACAGCGTTGCCGATAATGCCGCTACCAAAACAACAAAATTCTTTATTTCGTCGTTTGTTCCGATAATAGGGCCGTCTGTCAGCGAAGCGTTGGGCTCGTTTCGAGGTTGCATTTCTCTTTTGAAATCGTCTGTCGGAATTTATGTAATTATTGTAATTGCAATTATGATTATACCTGTAATTCTTCAAATATTTATTTATAAAATATTTCTTGTATTAAGCGGTGATATTGCAGGCATTTTTTCGGTTAATACAATAAAGAAAATTTGTGAATCGGTAAACAGTACGCTTTCAATAATTCTGGCGGTTATTTTATGCGCAAGTTTAATGTTTGTTTTTTCAATAGCAATTATAGCGGTTTTAGGAGGGAATGGCAGTTGATAACTGTGAAAGGAATAGTATTATCACTTGTTTTTTGCGTTTTTACAATCAGTTTATGCGAATTGCTTATACCTAAAAATTCTTATAAAAACCAAATGCGTTTGATAACCGGCGCAGTTTTGATTATTACTATGCTTTCTCCTTTTATAGGCGGTATAAGACTTGATGATTTTGAATTCAATAATCAATTAAATGATATAAGCGGTGTAACAGAAAAAACATTGGCTTATGGTTATAAAACAGAAATATTTGAAATTCTTAAAGATAATGATATTGATAACGCAAAAATTACAATTAGCATCAAAACTGATGAAAATAATAGCATAAATGTAAGCAATGTAATCATATTATTTGATAAGAAGGACAAAGATAAAATCGGTAAAATAAAACAAGCAACTAAAGAAAGATTAAAACTGAATGTTGAAACAAGGATCGGAGAATAATGGAAACGTTAATAAATTTTAAAAATAACATAACAGAACTAATAAAGAAAAATCCGAAAATTATAGTTATAATCGGGCTTGTAGGTATCGCTTTGATATTTTTATCTGGATATTTTGATAAAAGCGATACAAATAAAGAATCGGCAAAAACAAAGATTACCGCCGAAGAGTATTGCGAAAGCCTTGAAGAAAAGCTTTCAAATCAGATTAAAGATGTTGTGGGCGGAAACGTTAAAGTAATGATTACGCTTGAAAGCAGTATTGAATATGTTTATGCTTCCGAGTCGAAAAATAATGAAAGCGAGGTAGAAGACGCTTATGCGAACAATAATCAAAAATCGCAAAAAGAAAAGCAGATTCAAAAGAACTTTATAACCTGTAAAGATGAAAACGGAAACGAAGTTCCGCTTGTTGTAACCGAAATTATGCCGAATGTTAAAGGCGTTGTTGTCGCTTGTAACAACGGCGATAACGATGCGATAAGTTCCGCAGTAACGAGTTTGGTCACAACGGCGCTTGATATAAGCGAAAGCAAGGTCTGTGTTTTGGGAACAGATATGCAATAATTATTTGAAAGGTTGAACATTATAATGAAAAAAGAGAGTAAAATTTTTACTAAAAGAATAGCAGTATTTTCTCTGCTTATATTAACACTTTCTGCGGCGGTGTATATTAACTGGCAATACGGTGCGGCAAACGGAAATTTGAATTTGACTTCTGCACTTACAAAGGAAGAAAAAACTACTTCAAAAGATTCTTACTTAGGTGAAGCGGAATTTGTAAACTCAAAATCAGAATCGGATTATTTTTCTAAAACAAGGGCTTCAAGAAAAGAGGAAAGAGAAAAATCATTAGAAGAATTAAAGGAAATTTTAAACTCTGTAAAATCCAACGATGAAGCAAAAGCGACCGCCTCCGAAAAAATTGCTTATTTAACAACGCTTTCTGAAAAAGAGAATGCGATTGAAAATTTAATAAAAGCAAAAGGTTTTTCAGATTGTGTTGCAATATTGTCCGATAAATCTATTTCTTGCGTAATAAAAACCACAGAATCGGGGCTTGCCGCCAATCAAACAGCCCAAATTCAGGATATAATTTTATCAAATTGTGATATTTCAAGTGAAAATATTAAAATAATTGAAATAAAATAGTTGTGTTTATGACAATTTCTTGTTATAATAGAGGAGTAATGAAAATTTTTTTGTTTTTGGAGGAAAAATAAATGGATATTAAGAAAAACGCATCAGGCAATATAGTTATTTCGCCGGAAGTAGTTGAAAAAATAGCAAAAACTGCTGCAACCGATGTTACAGGTGTTTTTGATGTAGTGCCAAGAACGCAGAATTTTAAATCAATGATCAAATCTCGCAAAGTATCAAAAGCGGTAAACTGTACTATTCGTGATGGTCAGTATATTATTGATATTTATTTGAAAGTAAATGAGGGAGTAAAATTAACCGAACTTGCAACAAAAGTTCAGAAAAATATTAAAGAGGCTGTTCAAAACATGACAGGGACAGTTGTTACAAAAATCAATGTTCATGTTTGTGAAGTTCAATTCAAATCGGCAGAAGAGAATAAGGACTAATTAGATGACAAGAAGTGAACAAAGAGAAGAAGTATTACTACTTACATTTGAAAAAACTTTTCACAATGAAAGTATTGATGAAATAATCGAACTTGCAAAACAACTCAGAGGCGAAAAGATTAACGATTATATAGAAAGCGAAGTCAAAGGTATTTTTGATAACATTGAAAAGATTGATAAATTAATTGAAGAACATTCAATCGGTTGGAAAATCAGCCGTATACCGAGAGTTAATCTTTGTATTATGAGAATTTGTATTTACGAAATGATGTTTGAAGATACTGTTCCGACAGGTGTTGCTATTAATGAGGCAGTCGAACTCTGTAAAAAATATTCTTCCGATGAAGATAAAAAGTTTGTAAACGGTGTTTTAGGCACTATTTCAAGGAATTTATAAAATATGGGCTTATTTGTTGGGTATGATTCAAGCAACTATACAACAAGCGTTGCTATATATAATGATGAAAACAATGAAATGGTCAGCTTTAAAAAACTTTTGCCTGTTCAAAAAGGCGAAAAGGGGCTTATGCAGTCAAAAGCGTTATTTGGACATATAAGGCAGTTTCCTTATCTTACGGAAACCGCCTTTTCGTCATTTTCAAATGAAAAAATAAAAGCGGTGGGAGTATCGGCAAGACCCAGAAATCAAGAAGGCTCATATATGCCTGTATTTTTGGCAGGCATAAATTCGGCAACTTCGGTTTCCGCTTCAAATAATGTGCCGTTATACAAAACATCTCATCAAATAGGTCATATTTTAGCAGGGTTATACAGTTGCAAAAGACTTGATTTGATTAGCCAAAAATTTATCGCTTTTCATATTTCGGGAGGAACTACCGAAGCGTTGCTTTTAACTCCCGATGAAGATAATATTATTTCTTGCGAAATTGTAGCAAAGTCACTTGATTTAAAAATAGGACAAGCAATAGATCGAGCAGGCGTTATGATGGGGCTTTCTTTTCCTGCCGGAAAAGAAATTGATAAACTTGCACAAAAAGGAAAGTTGAACCACAAACCGAAACCAACCGTAATTGATGGGAATTGCAGTATTTCGGGGCTTGAAAATAAATTTAATTCAATGTTTGAAAACGGCGAGAATAAAGAAAATATTTCAAGATTTATAATTGAATATGTTTATCAAACAATTGAAAAAATGACTGAATATTTAAAGAAAAAATATGGCAATATTCCGTTTTTATATGTTGGCGGAGTTATGAGCAATTCTATTATAAAAGAGCGGTTTTCAAAAAAAGGCGGATTATTTTGTGAACCTGAGTTTTCAAGTGATAACGCCGCAGGCATTGCGATTTATTCATTTTTAAAACATAAAAAGGTGTAATTATGGAGCGAAAGGTTATTAGCGTTACACAATTAAATATGTATGTAAAATCAATTTTAGAGGGCAACTCTAATTTAAATGATGTATTTGTTTCTGGTGAAATCTCAAATTTTACAAATCATTATAAATCGGGTCATCTTTATATGTCGATAAAAGACGATGGAGCGGTAATTAAAGCGGTTATGTTCAAAGGTTATGCTTCGCATTTGCAGTTCAGGCCGCAAAATGGTATGAAAGTTATTGTAAGAGGAAAAGTTTCTCTTTACGAGCGTGACGGAAATTATCAGTTGTATATTACGGCTATGAAACAAGCAGGGCTCGGTGAATTGCAACTCAAATATGAACAGTTAAAGGCAGAACTTGAAAAAGAAGGGCTTTTTGATTCGGCTCATAAAAAAGCATTACCAAAAATTCCTTCAAAAATAGCGGTAATTACAAGTCCTACCGGTGCCGCTGTTCAGGATATTTTAAATATATTAACAAGAAGATTTCCTGTCGCTTCTGTTGTAATGTGCCCTGTGCAGGTGCAAGGCGAACTTGCTGCACCGCAACTTATTGAAGCAGTAAAAAAAGTGAATGAACTCTCGGCAGCCGATATAATAATTATTGGCAGGGGAGGCGGTTCAATTGAAGATTTATGGGCGTTTAACAATGAGGAGTTGGCAAGAACTATTTTTGCTTCAAAAATTCCTGTGATTTCAGCGGTAGGCCACGAAACTGATTTTACAATCTGCGATTATGTGTCTGATAGGCGTGCACCTACACCGTCTGCGGCGGCTGAAATTGCTGTTCCTGATAAAGCAGAATTAAATAACGTATTACTAAAAACAAAAAATAACTTTACAACGCATTTAAAACGGATTTACGAGAATAAAAATTTGAATTTCAAAGCATTAATGAACAAGCAATGTATGAAAAATCCGTATTTTTCAGTTGTTGTAAAAGGGCAGTCGATAGATTTGCTCGAAAACAGACTTAACAAAGCGTTTGAAAATATATATGCCAAATCAAACGCAATGTATTTGGAAATCGCTTCAAAATTAAATTCTTTAAGTCCTACAAATGTTATGCTTCGCGGGTATTCGGTTGTGTTTAAAGACGGAAATGTTGTTTCATCTGCAAAGAGATTAAAAAAAGGCGATGAAATTAATATAAAATTGTCAGACGGCGATAAAAAAGCGGAAATTACTAATTAAGGAGGATATATTAATGGCTGAACTTACATTTGAACAGGCGGTAGCGGAACTCGAAAAGATTACTACTGCGCTCGAAAGCGGAAAATTAGGTTTGGAAGATTCCTTAAAATATTATGAAAAAGGAACAAAATTGGCCGATTTTTGCGGTAAAAAGTTAAAAGAGGCAGAACTAAAAATAAGTCAGTTAAACGAAGTCGAGGAAGAATAGATGAGTTATAAAGAAATTTTTTCTTACAAAGATATTGTTGAAAAAGAACTTGAAAGAAGAGTTTCTGAAAAAAATGCACCCGAAATATTGAAAAAAGCAATGCTTTATTCTCTCTCTGCCGGGGGCAAGAGAATAAGACCTTGCTTAATGCTGGAATTTTATAGGTGTTTAGGTTTTGAGCCGAAAGAGATATTAAATTTTGCCTGTGCGGTCGAAATGATTCACACATACTCGTTGATTCACGATGATTTGCCGTGTATGGATGATGACGATATGCGAAGAGGTAAACCCTCAAATCACAAGGTTTTTGGTGAGGATAATGCTTTGCTTGCCGGCGATGCACTGCTAACACTTGCTTTTGAAACGGCTTGTGATATTGATAAAAATATTAAACCCGACAGGGCTGTAAAAGCGGTAAAATATATTGCTGATGCAGCAGGTCTTACTAAAATGGTAGGCGGTCAGGTGCTTGATTTAGCAGCAGAAAACAAGCAGGTTTCTATTAAAGAATTGGAGAGAATACAAGAGGGCAAAACAGTCGCAATGTTAAAGGTGAATGCGTATGTTGCTTGCACACTTGCGGGAGCAGATGAAAAAACAACAAAACTATATGTAGAGTATTGCGAAAATATTGGCAGAGCGTTTCAAATTCGAGATGATATTTTAGATGTAATAGGCGATGAAAAAAATCTTGGTAAGCCGATAGGTTCTGACGAGCAAATGAATAAGAATACCTATGTTTCGCTGTTGGGACTTGAAAAGTCACAACAATTAGTTGATAAATTAACCGAGTCGGCGATTTTGGCGATAAAATCAGCAACAGATGATAACGAAGATTTATGTTTGCTCGCTTTAAAACTGGCGAACAGAGATTATTAGGAGGAATTATGGAAAAAAATACTTTTTCAAAAATGTGTGTAAAATTATTTTTCAGACTGATTTTTCTTGATATTGCCTGTTTTATACTCTGTGCATTCGGAATTGCCGCAAGCGACGGCAATTTTGTAAGAATACTTTTGCAAATTGCCTGCATCATAGTCACTATTGCATTTGTTTATCCTGTGTGTCATAAACAAGGCGATGTTGATGCCACGCTTATTCCTTCGGGGCACAGAAAAAACAGCAATTTAAAAGGATTATTAGCGGGAATTATTGCTTGTTCGCCTTATTTAATTTCATCTGTTATTCTTGTTGTTTCAAGAATTTTCGGCGTTTTTTCAGGCTTTATGAATTATTATAAAATGATTAATTCATTTTTCTTTCCTTTTCTTTATTCGTTAATGCCGACTGATTACAGTTTAACTGAATTGTCAGCTTCTAATTTTCTTTTAAGTCTTTCAGTTCAGATTTTCATTCCCATAATTTGCTTGTTTTCGTACATTTTAGGTAAACAAAGATTTTTGTTTAAAGAAGTCGTTTTTTATAAGAAAAAAGAAATTGCCGACAGAAATTAATCTGTCGGCTTTAAATTTTTAACAATATTTTCTGTTTGTTTTTTGTTCCTTTTCAAGTAAGAATAAGAAAAAATTATAAATCCATCGGCTTTTTTGCAAGATAATTCCATTTGTTTTGCAATAATACTGTTATCTTCTTTAAATTCGCCTTTTTCTTCGCACCTATAAAGCCCTAAACCTATGTAAACAGGAATATTTTTTACTTTGTTATTCCAGTATTCAAGGCATTCTTTAAATTTAAGCGGTTGTTTTTGAGGTGTTATTTCTTTTTCTTTAAATCCGTAATAAATTTGCGGTGCAATATAATCAATAAAGCCTCTGTTTTTACACCATTTTTCTATATCCGCATATTGTTGATAATGATTATAATAAAAGCTACAATGCGGACTTACTCCAAATTTTTTTTGGTATTTATGAGTAAGCCTATAAACAGATTTTATCAGTTTATCAATATTCTCTCTACGCCAGTTTTCAAGCGATAGTGAAGATTTTGATTGTTTATACTCTTCATCATCAAAACTTTTATCAGTAGTGGGGTAGAAGTAGTCATCAAAATGAATTCCTTCTACATTGTAGTTTTGTAAAACTTCTTCAATTCCTGATAGAATAATATTTCTTACCCATTCATAGGCAGGATTGTAATAGTACCCTTCACCTGTGTTTCTTACTCGCCTGTCATTTTTCTTAATTAAAGCGTAAGCGGGATTTTTCGGTGAAAGAAATTTAGTATTATTATCTATTAATACTCTAAAAGGGTTTATCCAAGCGTGAACTTTTAACGAGTAAATCTCTGCAAAATACAGTATTATACTAAGCGGGTCAAAATCCAAATTTGCTCCTTGTTTTTCGGCAACAAAAGCAGAAATCGGAAATATTTTTGATTTATAATATGCGTCAGAATGGCTACGAATATGTACAAAAATTGTATCAAAGCCTTTTTGCTTTATATCGAAAAATATTCTATCAATATTACTTGAAAAAGCCTGTTTTGATTTGTTTTTAAAAGAAAGTTCATAACAACTTATCCAAATTCCTTTTAACTTATTATTGTATATATTTGCTTTTGTTTCAGGTGTTTTTGAGCAAGAAGCAAGAAAAAATAAACAAAATAAAATACAAAAAATTCTTTTCATCTAGATTTTACGCTTTTTAGCGGTGTTTACACCTACAATACCGCCGATTACCGAGGATAAAACAAATGTAATAAGTTTTATTAAAGAAACTGCACTTACAGGCTCTTGACTGACTATAAAAGAAATAAATGTGATTAGAAAAAAGAAAATAATACCGTTAAGCGCACCTACTAAAAAGCCTTTTTGCCGAAAAAGTTTTGCACTTACAATTCCGCCGAAAAAAGCGCCTATACTCATACTTGTTATTGATAGAATCATAACTGTTTCTTCGTTTGCGTCAAGATTTGTAACCGCTACCGCACTGATTAGCATTATTATTAAAGATACAATAACTGAAAATATTAACCCCACTGTGAGAGGTTTAATTAAATTATATTTAGAAAAACTTTTGTCAGACAAAAAATCACTCCCAAATCCTTTTATTAAAAGGTATTCGAGAGTGATTGTTTTTAGAACAACAATTAAAAACTTTATTTATCTTTGCTTTTATTATTCTTTTTTTCTTTCTTTTCTTTCTTAGGTTTAATAATTTCCTTTGGCTCATCAGATTTTGTTGAGAAATTCTCTTGAATAGCCCATTTAGCAATTCTTAACTTTGCTCTTTCAGGACCTGTTTCAATAACAAAAGAATCTTCTTTAACGGCAACAATTTTGCCAAAAATTCCACCAATTGTTATAATTTCGTTACCTACTTCAATGCTGTTGCGCATTTCTTCTTCTTTTTTCTGTTTCTTTTTGTTTGGTCTTATCATAAAGAAATACATTGCAGCAACGATGATAACAATGTAAACTATTAAGATCCAAGAACCGCCGCCGGCATTAGCGTTAGTATTAGTTGCAAGAAAATTAAAATTCATAATGTTTGTCTCCTTAATTTAAAACTTCTTCTATTTTATACCAAAACTTAAAAAAAAGCAAGTGTTTTTATAAAATTATGCAAATTAATCCGCTGCAACCTTCGTTTATCAGTCTTTCAAGTGTCTGTGATAGTCGTAGTCTTGCTTCATCAGGCAAGCGTGAAAGTTTTGAGTGCAAACCGTCGTTTACGAGTTCGTTAAGCGATTTTCCGAATATATTTGAATCCCATATTTTTAGCGGGTCTTCATCAAACTCGCTCATAAGAGATTTTACTAGGTCTTCCGATTGCTTTTCGCTTCCGACAATAGGGCTTACCTCTGTTGAAATATTTGCTTTCAT
>CACYEQ010000142.1 GCA_902773485.1 Oscillospiraceae bacterium | reverse complement strand
CGCAGTTTTAATTGTTTCATTGCAAGGCCTCCTCATAATTCTGATAGTATTCGGCAGGCTCTTTAATAACATTTTTTCCAAGCGCCTTTATAAATGAAAGCAACAGCCAAGATGACAACATACTTGAACCGCCGTTTGAAATAAACGGCAAGGTTACGCCTGTAAGAGGCAAAAGGTCGGTAGAACCGAAAATGTTAAGAGAAATTTGAAAAATCCAAAGTCCTGCCGCAGAGCAAGAGGCAATTGCAAAATAAGCGGAATTAGTATATGGAATTTTGCTTAACGAATACAGCGCAAAAATCACAAAACAGGCTACCGTACAAAATGCCACTATCATACCAAATTCTTCACATAAAATACCGAAAACCAAATCGGTATCGGAAGCGGACACAAATTTAAGCTTTCCGTTTCCCGCTCCAACTCCGAAAAGCGCACCCGAAGCAATCGCAATCATAGTTTGAGTTTGTTGCCAGCCAACATTATATGCGTCATCCCAAACGTGACGATAATTTGCAAATCTGCGCTGAACATATGGCACATATTTTGCAACGAAAAATGAAGCAACCGCTACAAATCCTGTAATCAGAGAAATAACTTTAATATTGCCCGAACGCATAAACAAAATTATCAAAACAGTAACAAAGAAAATCGAGCAAGTGCCAAAATCTTTCATAAGAACAAGCGCGCCCATACAAGAACCCGAAAGCCCCAAAAATAATATAACATTACGCTTTGAAAGCAATCTTTGCAAAGTTGCGGCGGTGGCAAAAATGAATAAAAACTTTACCATTTCTGACGGCTGAAAAGAGTATGTGCCGATTCTTACCCAGTTTTTTGCACCATTTATTGTTAAGCCGAAAACCAAATTATAACCAAGTAATAAAACCGCCAAAATTCCTGCGACATATCGAAGTTTTATAACAAGATCCATTTTTTTAAAAACAAACTGCAAAACAGTAAACATAACTACGCCTAAAACAGCGGTAATAATCTGTTTTGTCATCGAATCCGGGTCTTTGGTTGCAGCAACAGCAAAACCAAAAGTAGTAAGAAAAAATCCCAGCGTTTCTATATTTATATTATCTTTAAATCCGTGAAACGAATAATAAATCCATTCGCCCAAAACCAAAACCGCAAAAGATATAACTACATAAATTTTAAAACTTGTTCCGAAATGAATCAGCAATTCACCTAAAATAATAAGCTGAATAAATGTCAGTAAAACAGCAGGCATAACGCCTCTTTTTTTAGGCTTTGAAGTCGAAGAAATGTCAGTAACGGGTGCAGGAATAAGTTTTAACTGCAATCCGCCAATTTCTATAATATCGCCGAAATCAAAATAAGCAAAGCCGTCGATAAGTGTATCATTCACCATAATTTCAGAATCAAACACACTTGATATTTTAAAACCGTAATCTTTTGTGTATGTAATAACTGCGTGGCGACGTGAAATACTTGGAATATTTAAAATAACATCACAAATTTTACTTCTACCTATTGTGCTCTCTTCATTTGTTATATTAAATTCAAGTCCGTTTGCGGTAACGAGTTTTGCAAGTGTAACTTTACCCTGCTTTTTAAATAAATCCTTCACAACAATAAAAACGAGTAAAAAACAAAGAAAAGGCAAACAAAGCCTAGCGGCGAAAACAAATATATTTCCTATTGAAGTCAACAATTCTGCCATTTTTTCACTCCTTTTCATTTTCACTTAAATATTATTATAACATAAAATAAAAAAAATTCCATATATTTAAGCAATTTTATAAAATAAATAATATTTTTTCTTCAATTGTTATATTTTGACAATTTTCGGGGTAACAAAGGTGTTAAATTAATAACGGTCATTAAATTATAAGACTTATCATATAAATGAATTAGGCATTTTTGCCGCAAACAAAGAGAAGGAAGGATTTTAAATTTATGAAAAAATATTTACCTGAGGGATATTCTTTTGAAACGCAGGAAAACAAAGAAAGCATTAAGAATATATCTTCTTTGGAAAACTCTTTTAAAGAGCAAAAAATTATTGAGGCTCAGGCAATAATGTGCGACTCAAAACACAATTTAATTATTGATTTAAACGGTATAAAAGGCATTATTCCGAGAGAAGAGGGTGCGATCGGCATTGCCGACGGAACTGTAAGAGATATTGCAATTATTTCAAAAGTAGGCAAACCTGTTTGCGCTCTTATTACAAAAATTGATGAAACCGAAGAACCTGTTGTTTATCTTTCAAGGAAAAAGGCACAGGAAAAAGCAACGGAAGAATACCTGAAATTTCTACATACAGGTGATATTATCGACGCTATGATAACCCATTTAGAGCCGTTTGGTGCTTTTTGCGATATAGCCTGCGGAATTCCCTCGCTTTTGCCTATTGATTCAATTTCTGTTTCTAGAATTTCTCACCCGAAAGACAGATTTGCTCCCGGCGATAGAATTAAGGCGGTAGTAAAAACTATTGAGGGTACAAGGTTTACCCTTTCTCAAAAAGAATTATTAGGTTCTTGGGAAGAAAACGCTTCGCTTTTTTCACCCGGCGAAACAGTTTCGGGTATAATTCGCTCAGTTGAAGATTACGGCGTTTTTGTTGAACTTATGCCAAACCTTGCGGGACTTGCCGAGCCGAAAGACAATGTTTTTCCTTCGCAGAACGCAAGTGTTTATATAAAAAGCATTATACCCGAAAAGATGAAAATAAAACTTATTATTATAGACTCTTTTGACTGCACCGAACAAAAACGGGATGAAAAGTATTTTTATGAGGGCGAGCATATCGACAACTGGCTTTACTCTCCCGAAAGTTCAGGCAAACTGATACAATCTACATTTTAACTTAAAAAGCAGGAATATTAAAATTCCTGCTTTTTATTTACAAAAAAGCGGTACAAAAAGTACCGCTCAAACACACAAATTATAAATCGCTTATTGCATTTTTCATCTGCTTTACATATTCGCCTACTATTTCGGGCGAATTTTGCTTATGCTCAGCAATTATTTTTACAATTGCCGAGCCGACTATTACACCGTCGGCAACCATAGCCATTTTTCTTGCCTGTTCGGGTGTTGAAATGCCAAAACCTATTGCACAAGGAGTAGGTGTATTTTGTTTTATTTTTTTAACAATCGCTTCAATATCAGTTGTAATAGAACTTCTAACACCTGTAACGCCAAGGCTTGAAACTACATATATAAAGCCATTCGCCTCGCTTGCTATCATACCGATTCTTTGCTCAGAAGTAGGTGCAATCAGTGATATAAAATCAATATCGTATTTTTTACAAACAGATAAAAACTCTTCTTTTTCTTCAAAAGGAATATCAGGTAAAATTAAACCGTCAATACCAATTTCTTTACAAGAGGAAATAAATTTTTCGCATCCGTATGAGAATACCACATTTGCATAAGTCATAAAAACCAGCGGGATTGTTACATCTTTTCGCAAATTTATCACCATATCAAAAATTTTATCGGTCGTAGTCCCTGATGAAAGTGCTCTGATATTCGCCTCTTGAATTGTCGGTCCCTCAGCAGTTGGGTCGGAAAAAGGTATGCCGAGTTCTATAATACCTGCCCCGTTTTTCGCCATTTCTCTGACAATTTTCGCAGTAGTTTCAAGGTTCGGGTCGCCACAAGTTACAAAAGGAATAAAGACTTTTCCGTTATTAAAAGCGTCGCTTAATCTACTCATTCCGAAATATCCTCCCCTCTGTATCTTGCAATTTGAGCGCAGTCTTTGTCGCCCCTGCCCGAAAGTGTGACAACAATAGTTCTATCTTTATCCATTGTCGGTGCAATTTTTATTACTTGTGCCAATGCGTGAGATGATTCAATTGCAGGAATAATGCCCTCTGTTCTTGATAGATATTCAAATGCGTTTACCGCCTCATCATCTGTTATCGCTACATATTCCGCTCTGCCTATATCATATAACCAAGCGTGTTCGGGACCTACTCCCGGATAATCAAGTCCTGCTGAAATTGAGTAAACAGGTGCAATTTGACCGTATTCATCTTGACAGAAATATGATTTCATTCCGTGGAAAATGCCCTCTCTGCCTGTACTTATTGTAGCGGCGGTTTCAAAAGTATTAATTCCTTTGCCTGCCGCCTCGCAACCGATAAGTTTTACTTGTTTATCATCAATAAAATTGTAGAATGAGCCGATAGCATTACTGCCACCGCCTACGCAAGCAACAACCGCATCCGGTAATCTACCCTCTTTTTCAAGCATTTGATCTTTAATCTCTTTTGAAATTACCGCCTGAAAATCACGCACAATTGTAGGAAACGGGTGCGGTCCCATAACAGAGCCTAAACAATAATGTGTATCAGCAATTCGGCTGGTCCACTCTCTCATACATTCCGAAACTGCATCTTTAAGGGTTTTAGTGCCGGTTTTAACAGGGTGAACTTCGGCTCCGAGCAATCTCATTCGGTAAACATTGAGGGCTTGACGCTTTGTATCTTCCTCGCCCATAAAAATCTCACATTCCATATTAAAAAGTGCGGCAGCGGTTGCGGTTGCAACGCCGTGCTGACCTGCTCCCGTTTCGGCAATAAGCCTTGTTTTACCCATTTTTTTAGCGAGCAACGCCTGACCAATTGCATTGTTGATTTTATGTGCTCCTGTATGGTTTAAATCTTCACGCTTTAAATAAATTTTTGCACCGCCCAAATCTTTAGTCATTCGCTCAGCATAATAAAGTCTGCTCGGACGATTACAATACTCGTTAAACAAAAATTCAAGTTCTTTTTTGAATTCAGGGTCGTTTTTGAACTTGTTGTATGCTTCTTCAAGTTCTATTACAGCATTCATCAGCGTTTCGGGTATATACTGACCGCCGTGAATACCGAATCTTCCGTTGTTTTGTTGCATTTTAATAATCCTTTCTTACAGTTTCAATAAAAGTTTTTATTTTGTTTTCGTCTTTTACTCCGTTTGTTTCAACTCCGCTACTGACATCAACAGCAAATGGTTTTAAAACTTTTACCGCTTTTGAAATATTTTTGCAGTCTAACCCTCCTGCCAAAAAATATTCTCGGTTGATTCTTTCAAGCAAATTCCAATCAAAACTTTTTCCCTCGCCCATTCCGTAATCAAGCAAAATATAATCGGCGCTTGATTTTTCTGCCATTTCAATATCGTTTTCGTCTTTAATTTTGAACGCTTTAATAATGAGCGCGTTTGTTTTTTGCCTTAAAGCACAAATATAATTTTCATCTTCATTTCCGTGAAGTTGAACTACATCAATAATGCCGTTTTTACACAAATCTACGCAAAAATCAATATTGCTGTCAACAAAAACCCCTACGGTTTTTATTTTTTTATCAATAAGTTTTTTTATTTCTTTCGCCTTATCTTTGCTAACATTTCGCTTGCTCGGCGGGTAAAACACAAAACCAGCATAATCGGGCATAAATCTATTTACAAATTTGGCGTCTTCTTGGCGAAAAAGACCGCATATTTTAATTTTTGTCATAAAATCAACCCTTCAACTCGGCTAAAAACTTCGTTTTATTTTCCGCTTTCATCATTGCTTCGCCAATTAAAACTGCATCAACTTTGCTGTTTTTTAGCATCTTTGTATCATCGCTAGATTTTACTCCGCTTTCGGCTACAAACAAAATGTTATCGGG
>CACYEQ010000141.1 GCA_902773485.1 Oscillospiraceae bacterium | reverse complement strand
CTTATTACCTGCTTTGCCATGGAAAGCGGAGAACAAAGCGGTTGTTTAAGCAGTTCCATCAAAGAAGCACCGTACGCTAATTGCTCTTTTGTATCATCATCAAGGTCGGAACTGAACTGCGAAAATACCTCGATTTCTCTGTACTGTGCCAAATCAATACGAAGCGAGCCTGCAGCTTTTTTCATAGCCTTAGTCTGTGCCGCACCGCCTACACGGGAAACCGACAAACCGACATTAACAGCGGGTCGCATGCCTGCAAAGAAAAGGTCGCTTTCAAGGAAGATTTGACCGTCGGTAATTGAAATTACATTTGTCGGAATATAAGCAGAAACATCGCCTGCCTGCGTTTCAATTATCGGCAATGCGGTAATTGAGCCGCCGCCGAGTTCATCAGACAATTTACTTGACCGCTCTAACAATCTTGAATGTAAGTAGAATACATCGCCCGGATACGCCTCACGACCGGGTGAACGACCGAGCAGTAATGACAACGCACGGTAAGATACTGCGTGTTTTGATAAATCATCATAAACTACCAATACATCTTTGCCTTTATACATAAAATACTCCGCCAAAGCAGTTGCCGAATAAGGCGAAATATACTGCAAAGAAGCAGGTTCCGACGCAGTTGAACAAACAATAATGGTATACTCCATTGCGTCGTGCTTTTTAAGTGTATTAACTATTTTTGAAACGCTTGAAGCCTTTTGACCGATAGCATTGTAAATACAAATTACATCTTTACCTTTTTGATTTAAAACAGCGTCGATTGCAATTGAAGTTTTACCTGTTTGTCGGTCGCCTATTATTAGTTCACGCTGACCTTTTCCGATAGGAAACATTGAATCAATCGCCAAAATACCTGTTTCAAGAGGCTCACAAACCGATTGCCTTTGAGGAATCGAAGGAGCGGTCGCTTCAATTGTTCTGTAATCATCTGACTTAATTTCGCCCAAACCGTCAATCGGCTCGCCGAGAGCATTAATAATTCTTCCGATATATTCATCGCCAACGGGAATACCGGCACTTTTCTTTGTGCGAACAACTTTATCGCCCTCAAAAACTTCACTGTCAGAGCCAAATAGAATACAGCCTACACTATCGCTGTTGATATTCTGCACCATACCTTTAATGCCACTTTGAAATACTACTATTTCGCCGTAAGCAACATGTTCAAGACCGCCTACAACTGCAACGCCGTCACCAATTGAATTTACAGTTCCAACCTCTTCGGCAACTGCCTGAGGCTCGAATTTTTCAATAGTTTCTTTTAAAAGCGAGATAATATTGTTGTCTTTTTTAGCGGTAACATTTTTTAACTTTTTTTCTAGTTGGTCAAATCTGCCTTTTAAACTCCAATCGTAAACTGCGTCTAAATTCCAGTTGTAAGAGGCTTTACCTACTTCAAGACGAAAACCCTCGTTAACAGTTTTATCTTCTTTCCAAGAAAGAATAACCGCTGACTGGTATTTTTCTTCCAAAAAATACTTGATATTCTCTATTTGTTCTTTGCTTGGTTCTTGTTTACTGTGAATTACCGCTTCTATTTCAACTTTTTTTATTTCGTTTTCAATCATTTATTCTCGCTCCCTTCTTTGGTAGCACTGATAAACTGATTGAAAGAATCAGACTGTTCTTCTAACAATTTTTTTGTAGCAACAACGGCAAGAGTGGTGATTTCCTGTTGCGCACTTTCGATAATTCTCTTTTTCTCTTTTTCGGCTGACTGTTTTGCATTTTCGACAATTTCTTTTGCCTCTTGATTTGCCGAAGCAATACGAGCCTGCGCAAGTTCCTCTGACTCTTTTGCGGCTTTGGCTCTTTTTTTGCTTATTTCATTATTTAAATTTGCAATTTTAGCCTCATAATCAGCCTTTGCCTTATTGGTTTCTTTTATTTTCTTATTGGCTTGCTTATCAAGTTCTTTATAATATCTAAGTCTTTTGTTCATAAATTTTTTAACAGGGCCGTATAAAAGGAAATACAGACCGCCGGTTAAAATAACAAAATTGAACAAATGCAATAAAATTTGTTGCCAATCTATATTTAAAGGAATGTTCATTTTTTCCACCTTTACTTACAGTACAAATATAACCAAAATAGCAATAATCAACGCATAAATGATGGCTGTTTCAATAAATACAAGACCAAGCATAAATAATTTTTGGATTTTGCTTTCTGCTTCCGGCTGACGCGCAATTCCCTCAGAT
>CACYEQ010000140.1 GCA_902773485.1 Oscillospiraceae bacterium | reverse complement strand
CGACAGGTTTGCAAGGTGCGCCTATATGTTGTGAAAGAGGATAAACAGCATCCCCTTTTAAAACAAGTTCTTTTATCGGTTTATCTGCAGTAAACTGCTTATTACCTTTTGGATGAATACCTCTCTTAAAAGATTTTAATTTCATTTAAAAATCTCACTTTCAAAAAATATATTGTTTATTATATCATAAAACTTTAATTTTGAAAAGACTTATATATAAATAAAAGTAGGATTTTTTAAAAAACCCTACTTTTTGAACAAGTAAAATAAATAATTTGTATATTTTCGCTTAAATTGTTAATTCTTTGCGATACCGATTTAAAAGCATCATCATCAAGATTATTGAAAGTATCATCTAAAATAATAAATGGTTTTTCGTTTTCAAAAATTGAATCAATAATTGATAATCTCAAAGCTAATTCTATTCCTGTTTTTTGACCCGCAGAAAAACTTTTTATTTCACGAAACTCCCCTGCCTCGCTGATTTTTACATCAAAACTATTACTTAAAACAGCTTCGCAATTGTCAAAAACTAAATTTAAATTATTAACAAAATTATCATTTATTTTTTCTTTGTACTTTAATGTTAAATTGTCATTAGATTCGAAAATTAACTCTTTTGCAATAACAATTGCTTGAAGGTTTTCTTTTGCAGTTTCTAATTCTTTGTTGGTTTTTTCGATATTGCAAACAATTTCAGGAATTTTCTCCTCAAATTCTGATATGCTTTCCAACTCGTTTTTCAAAGAAAGAGAATTATAAGAAATTTCATCAATTCTTTTGTTAATATCTTTTTCCTTAGAGTTTAAATCCAACGAAGAATTTTTCTTAACGCCGTCTTTATAACTGTTCAAATTTTCGCTGTTATAGTATTCTTTTGCCTGATTCAAGTAATCTTCATATGCTCTTTTTTTGTTTTGATATTCATAAAAATCTTTATTTAAAGTCTTCAAATTATCGTCAAAATCATCATCAGGAGAAACAAGAATTTCCGAAAATTCGTGTTTTACCGAATTTTTAAGATTTTCACTTTCCTGTAAAAATTGTTTTATTATTTTATTCTTAGAAAAAGCAGCAACAAAAGCACCTGCCGAAGATAAAGCAAGAACAGCAAACACACTGATTAATACTGCAAAATTAAAATTAACAATAAAAGATAATAGTAAAAAAAACACGCTTAATACCGCCAAAACAATTGGTAAAACAAATCTTTTCGGTTTATTCTCAACTAAACTAAATTGTTTGTATTTCTCAAAAAGAGCAGAAATCTCGCTTATTTTCTTTTCGCTCGGCAAACCGTTTTTATATTTTTTGCTTATGCTGTCAAGTTCCTCTTTTGCTTGGTTTTTCTTTTGAATAAGTGAATTGTAATACTTGATTTTTTCTTTAACAACGGCAATTTCAGCGTCAGTTTTAGCGTTGTTACTTATCTGTTTTCTAACAAATTCAAGTTGATTTTCTAAATCCTTTTTTTGCTCACTTAATAAGCCCAATTGTTTTTTCAACTCGTCGGCATTTTTTGTTCTGTTTTCAACTTCAAAAAGAGAATTTTGCAAAGAAAGTAGTTTTGACTTTAATATAGGTATCACACCTGTATTTCGTGCGGTTTGATAATATTTTTCTCTTTTTTCCAGTCTTTTCACAGCGTTTTCATAAGCATTAATATTATCGGAATTATCAAACAACTTTGCAAGTATTGAAGAAGGAACGGATTTCTCTGCACTTAAAGAGGTGTAATAAGTACATTTTTCAAATCCATTAACATCAATACCGAAAAGTTCTTCGCCGATATTCTCTGAATAATCATTACTTTCTTCACCTGAAACCAAATCAATTAGCAAAAACTTATCAGCCTTTGCCGTTGCGCCAAACTTTCTCTCAATACGATAACGCTTGTCTTTTTGCGAAAAATCTAAATAACCGCCGAAGTTACCTCCTTGCCAAGGCATAAACATTTTTCTTTCGTTTTCATATAAATTTTTTACCCTCACACCTTGAAGCCCGTAAAACATCACTTTAATAAAGGCACACAATGTACTTTTTCCAAATCCGTTTTTTTCTTTAATAACATTTATTTTAGGGGCAAATTCGTAAGAAAAGTCACTCAATTTGCCGAAATTTTCAATATAACATTTTTCTATTCTCATAAGTTTATTTCCTCATTATTGAGTGCATCAAACCCTGCAATTAAGATTTTATTTAACAAATTTTCATCGTAATTACCGTTTTGAACATGTCTTACAAATTCACCTTTTAACGAAATATCATTTTTATAAGATTCATAGTCAATTTTCATAACAGAATTATCTTCTACTTTAAAGCAAAAAAATCTATTCTCAAAATTCTGTTTTAAAAAACTGGTATCTTTTAACATAGATTCATCATAAAACCCTGATAATACTACTTTAACTATCGAAGATTCGTTTATTTTTTTAACTTTTTCTTCAATTAAATTTATAATCTCAATATTAGTTTTTAAATCAGTAATATCAATTTCTAGTTTTTCAGCAATTCTTGATGACATACAAACAAATTCACGCTTTTTCAAGTCAGTATCAATCAAAATAAATCCGTGTTCACCGTATTCGCCGAAGCCTCTGCTGTCAAGAACACCGCAGTAACAATACTCTCCTCTTTCGTCAATTCTTTCGCTGCCGCCTTTGTGAATATGACCGAGTGCAAGATAGTCAATATTTTTATTCTGCAAGGCTTTTATATTTATTTGATACTTTTCAAAACCGTTTATAATTTCCCCGTGCATAACTGCAATATTATAATTATCCTTTTGAAAAGCAATATTCTTATAACTTTCAATTCCGCAGATACAAACATCTTCATAAAAATGCTTTTCGCCGTCATTTAATAAAATTAAATTATTCGGCCATTGTTCTCTAAAATTCACATTATCATCGTGATTTCCTCTTAAATAAAGAAAACCAATGTCTTTTGCAGAAGAAACAACATCAAAAACAAATTTCTCTGTTTTCTTTGAAATATTATTGCAATCAAAAAAGTCGCCTGCAATAATAACGGCTTTAACACCGTTATTTTTCGCAAACTCAACCGTCTTTTTAAATGTTTGCATTATTTCATTTTTACGAATTTTTGCTTTTTCAATCGAAAAACTGCTGTCAAGCGGCGAATTCAAATGAATATCGCCCGTATGTATTATTTTCATATGTTATCCTCTTTATTTAAACTTGTTTTTAAGTAGTAAATCGGAAATCCTTGCGAAGAAAACTTTTCTTCATATTCAGTCATTATATTTCCTTGAATATTACTCTTATGTAAATCAAGTGAAATATCGTTAATATAAAAACTGTTGTTTGAAAAACTTTTAAGCGAATACTCGAAAAAATGAAGATTATCGGTTTTTTGATAAATATAAGCGTCTTTTTTTAGTATTTTTTTATATATATTTAAAAACTTATTATGCGTTAATCTGTTGTTGCTATATCTTTTTTTAGGATAAGGGCAAGAAAAATTAAGATAAAGTGCAGAAATTGAAAAATCACCAATATACCTTTGCAAATATTCCGCACCGCAACAAATAAATCTCAAATTTTCAATATTTTCATCTCTTGCTTTTTCGGCGGCAGCAACCAAAACATTATCACATTTTTCAACTGCCAAAACATTAATATTAGGATTCTTCTTTGCCAATTCAGTTGCAAATTTCCCCTTACCGCAACCTATTTCAAGTACAACATCGTTTTCATTTCCGAAAAACTCTTTAAAATCAATTAAATTCTTTTTAATAACTCTTGCATCTTTCTGCTCATTATTAAAAGAATTGTACCATTTTCCGCAATTTTCAATACGAAGGTCAATGTTCTTTTTTCTTCTCATTCTCAAATTATAATCACCGAAAATTAATATATCATATTTTTATATTTTTTTCAATATTTAATTGAAATTTATTTTTCAATATGTTATATTATGCATATATTAAAATTTTTTGGATTTGAGGATGCAATTATGAAAAAATTTGATTTGAATATTCTTAAAAAGCCTACTGTTTTTGAGCAAAACACAATTGAACCTCACACAAATCTCAGAACAGATAAAACTTACTGTTTTGAAGGCGAAAATCCTGTTGCGGTTTTGTTAAACGGCGATTGGAGATTTAATTATTCAGAAAAACAAAATGATTTTGAGGGATTTGAAAACGAAAAATTTGATATTTCCGACTGGCAGTTTATTCCTGTTCCCGGCGAAATTGAACTAAATTGTGAAAAAAGAGATCCTTATTATATCAACAGAGGTTTCACTTTTAATGGCAGAGCAAATTGCTCGCAACCGGAAATTCCGAAAGACATTCCTACGGGTTATTATGTTTACAATTTTGATATGCCTTTGAGTTGGAAAAAGCAAGACAGAAAAGTTATTTGTTTTCAAGGTGTTGAAACCGCATTTGCTCTTTTTCTAAACGGTGAATACATAGGTTACAGCGAAGATTCTTTCACACCCGCCGAATTTGATTTAACAGATTATATTAAGCCGAAAAACAACAGATTATCGGTAAAAGTATTCAGATACTCTACTGCTACATGGCTTGAAGACCAGGATTTTTTTCGTATGTTTGGTATTTTTAGAGATGTTGTTCTTTACAGAACAAAACCTGTTTATGTTGAAGATTTTCATTTAAAATACAGAATAGAAAATGATTACAAAGATGTAAATTGCGAATTAAAAATTTCAGTTGAAAACACCACTGATAAATCGGTAAATTATACATTTGTTGCAAAATTAGGCAATGTTTACAAAGAAAAATTAACTGTTGAAGTTTCGCCTAAGAGCAATTTGACTTTACCGTTAAATTTTAAAATTGAAAATGCAACTCTTTGGAATTGCGAAAAACCGTATCTTTATGAGTTGAGTATCAAAGATAAGTATGAAACAATTCTTTACAATATAGGCTTCAAAGAAGTTAAAATAGACGGTGTTAAAGTATACCTCAACGACAAAATTTTAAAAATTCACGGTGTAAACCGTCACGAATTCTGTGCTGAGTCAGGAAGAACTTTAACTCGTGAACAAATGAAAGAAGATATTGTAAATATTAAACGAAATAATATTAACGCAATTCGTACTTCGCACTACCCTAATCATCCTTATTTTTACGATTTATGCGATGAATACGGCTTATATGTTATGGACGAAACAAATCTTGAAACTCACGGAAGTTGGGAATATGTGCCTTATTTGTGCGATGATGCTGTACCGGGCGATTTTCCGCATTGGACTGAGGCTGTTTGCCGAAGAGCGAAAAATATGGTTGAAAGAGATAAAAACAGGGCTTGCGTATTCTCTTGGTCGCTCGGCAACGAATCTTACGACGGCAGTAACTTTTTTGCTATGCGAAAAACAATACTTTCTATTGATGATACACTGCCAATACATTATGAAGGTATTGCAAATGGCAAGCGTGATAATACAGGTCTTTCTGATTTTTATTCAAAGATGTATCCGAATCCCGATACTCTTAAAAATGAATTCGAACAAAATGTTTATAAAAAACCTTATTTAGCGGTTGAATATGCCCACTGCATGGGAAATTCTATGGGCGATTTATTCAAATATGTTGATTTAGATAAATACGATTGCTATGTAGGTGGATTTATATGGGATTATAAAGACCAAGGTCTTTATAAAACTGATGTAAACGGCAATAAATATATCGCTTACGGTAATCAATTTGAAAATGCCTGCGAAGATACATTCTGCGGAAACGGTATTGTAAATGCCGACGGTACAGATACACCTGAAATGCAGGAAGTTAAGGGTTGCTATAAATTTGTAAGATTTGATATTAATAAAAACAGTGTAAGCGTAACTAATAACTATAAATTTACAAATCTTAACGAATTTACCTTTAAATTGACCGTACTTCAAAACGGTAAACAAGCTTATGTTGAAAAATTTGATTTAGATGCAAAGCCAAATGAAACCGCAATCTATAAATTCAACAAGCCTAATTTAGAAGGTGAAATTGCAATTATCACAAGTATGCACCTTAAAAATGATGCCTTGTATGCCCAACAAGGCTATGAACTAGCATTTTCTCAGTATATTTATACCGAAAAAAGTATTATAGAAAAATATATTAAAGGTAAAATTGAACTCTATGATAGTTTTGCACCGATTATCGGTGTTGAGGGAAAAGATTTTTACCTTGCTTTCTCAACTAAAAACGGTTCATTGATTTCTTATAAATACAAAGGGAAAGAGATGCTTAACGAGCCTTTACATATTAATTTTTGGAGAGCCGTTACCGATAATGACCGAGGAAACGAAACCGATTACAAATCAAATATTTGGAAAGGCGCAGGCGACATTACAAGGTACAAAGATTTCAATTACAAAAAGCAAGACAATACGGTTGTTGTAACTGCTGTTTTCAAACCGTTTTTTGATAAAGATGTTTTGGTGAATTTGCAAGCAACTGTTTTTCCTGACGGTACAATTAATTTTGATTATAAATATCAAGGTATCAAAGGTATGCCAAAATTCCCGTGCGCAGGACTTATGTTATCACTCAAAAAAGAATTTTCCAAACTTTCTTGGTACGGGTTGGGTCCTAAACACACCTATCAAGATAAATTCATCGGCGGTAAAATAGGCATTTATAATAAGAATGTTGATGAGCAAATGCCTAGATATATGCGTCCACAGGAGTTTGGCAACCATTATAATACTCGTTGGATGAAACTGACCAATAAAGATAATTTTGGTTTAATCTTTAAAGCTGAAAATACACTTGATATGTCTGCTGTTAATTACAAGCCTGATGAACTTGAATCAGCGATTATTCCTACATATTTGCCTAAACCTTACTGCACTAGGGTGTTTATTAACGGATTTATGAGCGGAGTCGGCGGTGATGACAGTTGGGGTGCAAAAGTTCACGAAGAATTTACCCACAATTCAGCAAAACCAATTGAATTCAATTTTACAATGCGTCCAACAAATAATTGACCATTAAAAATGTAGAAACCTCTGCCAAATTCATTCAGAGGTTTTGTACAATTCGCTGTATTTTGAAATTTTTAAATTATATTGTTGATTTTTATACTTTTTTGCTGTAAAATTAAAATAAATAAAACAAAAGGAATGTACGAATATATATGAATACAAAATTATGTGAATTTTGCGGTAAAGCCATTCCCGCAAATTCAAAGATTTGTCCTTATTGTAATAAAGCGTTTAATAGTAAAGTTTTCTCATTCAACACACAAGATACAGCTTCTGAACGAGGAAGACTTGATGTATCAAAATATACAAAAAATTCAGAACAAAAAATTGCCGAGAATTATTTTGATTCAAATATTTACAGCGTTTCGCAAGAAGAAATTGAGAAAAGATACGAAAAAAAAGATGTTGTTTACGATGAGGAAGAGCGTTTAGCACAAAATGAGCAATATCGTCATCAGCGTGACAGATTGCCGTCAAAACCACAATATAAAAAAAGAAATAAATCTAAAAACAATAATAGAAAACCTGTTATTATAGTTGCAGTTGTCGCTGTATTAGTTATAATTATTATAATTTTGGCATTAAGTGGTAAAGATGATACTCCTAAACCTGCTGAAATTATTACATCTAAAACAATAACTCAGACGACTACTACTGAACCTACAACCGAAGAAACTACTGAAACTTCTACAATGCCTACTATTACATTTAGTTCTTCAAGCAC
The DNA here is from genome assembly GCA_902773485.1 of Oscillospiraceae bacterium. GTDB lineage: Bacteria > Bacillota > Clostridia > Oscillospirales > Acutalibacteraceae > RUG11462. The sequence goes on along the minus strand of CACYEQ010000140.1, from coordinate 579 downwards.
TGATGTTTATGGTTATTTGAATGTTAATTTTGGAAATGTTTCGTCTGATTTTGGCGACCAAACAAGCGATTCCACCTCTGATTCAGACTACGGCGGAAGCAATTATCATTATGACGGAATGACTGTTTCTACCGATTCGAGCGGTTTAATTAAAAAAATCACTACTGATTATAATTCAGCGTCAAACAAATCGTTATATTGGTTTACTGAAAATATTTCTTATTGTGCTAATCAAGATATTGTTCAAAGTGCTATGACTAATTATGAATTAACATCTTCTGATGACACTTCTCTCACCTATATGCTTGATTCAGGTTCTAACCAATATGTTAAATTTAGTTTTGACAGTAATAAAATCATCACAGGTTTTGAAACCTATGTTGCTCAATAAAACAGACAAGCAGAAACTTTAAAAGTTTCTGCTTGAATTTTAAAAAAACAGTTGAAATTTAATGATTTTTCCTGTATAATATATAAGTCGTTAAATTCAATATTCGGAGACGTATCGAAGTGGTCATAACGGGGCTGACTCGAAATCAGTTAGGGAGCAATCCCCCGCGAGTTCGAATCTCGCCGTCT
>CACYEQ010000139.1 GCA_902773485.1 Oscillospiraceae bacterium | reverse complement strand
CGGCAGAAAATTTATAAGCAAACATATAACCATTTTGTAGGGCGGGGTTTACTCCCGCCGTTTAATTTTGATAAAAATATCTAAAAAAGTCATTCCGAGCAGGGCGAGGAATCTCATAAAGGAGATTCTTCACTTCGTTCAGAATGACCTTGTGGGGTGTTTGTGCAAAAGGTTTCCCCTTTGTGATATGCACCCAAAAAGTTAGACATATTTGAAGTTGTATATCATTTTTAGCGTTCCTTTTGTTTAACATATTTTTTGATTCTTTTACTAATTTGCACGCTGTCAAAGTTTTGCTTTAAGCGGAAAGTAGCGGCAATTTTGTTTTTGCAATTTTTACATTGTCTTATTTCGCAAAATGCTTTAAACTTACGATTGAATTTGCCATCAAATTTAATTTTATTTTTACAAAAAGGGCAGGTGTAAAAAAGTTGTTCTTGCTCAATTTTAGCCTTTTTTAAATCGGTTATTATATAAGGTTTGAAGACAAGTTTGCGATAAAACAAAGGATTTTCGGTATTGCGTATATATTTTGAAAACTTTTCGTTTTCAAATGTTTTTTTCAGCAACTGCCCGCAAACTTTTGAATCGTCTGTCGCTCTGTGCATTTCAAATTTTTTTGTCGAAAGCGAAAACTGTTCTGCGGCTGCGGTAAGGCTTATTTGATTGTTGTTTTCGGTTTTTAAAAAACTCATTATATATTTTTGCAAATCGGCATATCTTTTAATAAAATCAACATTTTCGCGTTTTAGAAGTTGATTGTAGTTTTCAACTAAAACATGCAAATCGGTATCCGACCAGGAAAGAAAAACTGTGCTTTTGTCCGCTTCGCACCAAGTAATAAAATTTTCTATTACCGTCGAAAAATTTTCAGAAATTTTTAAATCTTTATCGCTTATTTTTGTGAGTTTTTTAAAATAAGGGTTTAGTTTTTTAGTAAAATGCGGTTTAACGGTTGCGGAGAATTCACCTATTTCTTCTAGATACTCGTTTAGTTTTACTGCGCCTATTTCTATTATTTCATTTATATAAATGCCTAATTCTTTGTTTTTGGTACTGTTAAATTCCAAATCAAATATAATAAAATTCGTAAAAACTCACCCTAAAATAATAAAATCTGCCATTATTTTATCATAAATTAAATAAATATTCAATATTTTTTGAAAAAGTGCTTGCATTTTTCTTTAAATTGTGATAATATTATTTCGTTAACGCACGATTTATGTGTTATTTATACACTGTATAAGAAAGGATTGAAACATAAATGAGAGAAGGAATTCATCCTAATTACGATGTTTGCACCGTAAAATGTGCTTGCGGTAATGTGTTTGAAACAAGATCTACAAGTAAAGAACTCAAAGTGGATATTTGTTCAAAATGTCACCCGTTCTTCACAGGCAGACAAAAACTCGTTGATTCAGGCGGACGAGTTGACCGTTTCAACAGAAGATTTAATGCTGCAAAATAATTTTAAAAAATTCGCCGTAACTGTCGCATTTGACGGTTACGGCTTTTTTCCATATAAAAAAGTTAAGGAGAATTTTTTTGGCAGATTATTTTACAGTTGAAAAAGAATCAGAGTTTACTTTAACCGAAAAAAAGTCGAGATTTATTGGTTATATTAAGCCTTGTGAGAGCGAAACTCAGGCGGTTGAATTTATCAATTTAATAAAGAAAAAACATTCTGATGCTAAGCACAATGTTTATGCATATGTTTTGCGTGAAAATAATAAACAAAGGTACTCTGATGACGGTGAACCGCAGGGTACGGCAGGACTGCCTGTTTTGGAAGTTTTAACAAAGCAGGGCATTACTGATGTTTGCGTTGTTGTAACAAGGTATTTCGGCGGAATATTGCTAGGCACGGGGGGACTTACAAGAGCCTATTCCGCCGCCGGCAAAGGCGCGGTTGAAAATTCGGGCGTAAAACTTATGACTGAGTGCAACAGGGTTGAACTTTCCTGCGATTACTCTTTTTACAACACTTTGCAAAGCATTTTTAAAGATTATACCTGCAAAGCAGAAAAAGTAGAGTTTTTGGAAAAGGTAGAGATTTTATTGTTTATTAAATCTTGTGAGTACAAAAAATTTGAAACCGAGATTTTAGATAAATTTTCGGGTCAGATTTTGCTGAAAGTTGTAGGTGAGCAATATTTCGGTTTTGAAATAAAAAATATTAAAGGGTTTTAAAAACTTTTGTCGAATAAACAAAATAGGAGGGATAAAATATGTGTATTCGTGAAATGACAGAGAATAACGAAAAACTGTTTCTTTGTGACAAAGCCGCTTTATCGGCAAATTCCTCAGGTAGGCAAATTAAAGAAAAAAAATGCGAAATTCGAACCGAATACCAGCGTGACAGGGATAGAATTATTCATTCTTCTTCTTTCAGAAGATTGAAACACAAAACACAGGTTTTTATCGCTCCCGGCGGCGACCATTACAGAACCCGGCTTACTCATACGCTTGAAGTAAGCCAAATTGCAAGAACTATTGCGAGAGCACTTTGCCTTAATGAAGATTTAACCGAGGCGATTGCGCTCGGCCATGACCTTGGGCATACGCCTTTCGGTCACGCAGGCGAGAGGGCACTTGATGATGTTTTAGAAGGCGGTTTTAAGCATTACAAACAAAGCGTTAGAGTTTGCGATAAAATAGAAAAAGGCGGAAAAGGGCTTAATCTTACAATGGAAGTGCGTGACGGCATTTTGTGCCACACAAATATGGAGGCGAAAACACTTGAAGGCAGAATAGTAAAATTCGCCGATAAAATCGCCTATATGAATCACGATATTGACGACGCCAGAATTGCAGGTATTTTAACCGAAGATGATATTCCAAAAAGTATTAGAGATGTTTTCGGAAATTCTAAATCCAAACGTATTAACAGTATGGTAAAATCAGTTGTTGCCAACGGTACAGAAGATATAAATTTAAGCGATAACGACAAGGAAGCGTTTGAAGAATTACATAGATTTATGTTTAAATCTGTATATCTTAACAAAATTGCTAAATCGGAAGAGCCGAAAGCAGAGAATATGATAAAATCATTGTTTTATTTTTTCTGTAAAAACGCCGAAAAAATGCCGAAAGAGTTTCAAAAAACAGCGTTAGATGACGGAGTTGAGCGTGCAGTTGCCGATTATGTAGGCGGTATGACCGATAGTTACTGCATTTATACATATAATGAACATTTTTTGCCGAAATCTTGGATGGTATTTTAAATAAAAAAGAATTTTAAAAGTGAGGTGAGAGTTTGATTTTTTCAGAAGATTTTATGAATGAACTACGTTATAAGAATCCAATAGAAGAAGTTATTTCTTCTTATGTTGTATTGAAAAAAGCAGGCTCAACCTACAAGGGCTTATGCCCGTTTCATAACGAGCGAACACCATCTTTTACAGTTTATCCTAATACAAATTCTTTTTACTGTTTTGGTTGCCAAAACGGTGGCGATGCAGTTACATTTATAAAAAACATAGAAAATCTTGATTATGTTGAGTCGGTCAGGTTACTGGCTGATAGGGCAGGTATGGCTATGCCCGAAAGAGGTTACGACGATTCTGTTGAAAAACTGCGAAGAACTGTTCTTGCAATTAATCGTGAAACCGCAAAGTTTTATTTTGAATGTCTTATTAATAAGCAAGACGATGGAATAGGACTTAAATATTTCGTCGGCAGAAAACTAAGTACCGATACTATTAAAAAATTCGGACTCGGTTATGCGCCCGACAGTTTCGATAAACTTAAAAATCATCTTCGCTCAAAAGGTTTTTCCGAGAATGATATGGTTTTGGCAAATGTATGTTCAAAATCAAGAAAAAACGGACGAGCCTATGACAGGTTCAGAAAAAAAGTAATGTTTCCTATTTTTGACCTTAGAGGCAATGTAATAGCGTTTGGCGGAAGAAAATTTCCCGAAGACGAAGGTGCAAAATACATAAATTCATCTGATACGCCGGTTTTTAAAAAGAGTAAAAATCTTTACGGGCTTAATCTAGCAAAGAATTCGGGCAGTAAAACGGTTATTTTAACTGAGGGGTATATGGATACTATTGCGCTACACCAAGCGGGTTTTAATAACGCAGTAGGGGCATTAGGCACTTCGTTTACCGCCGACCAGGCAAATCTGCTTTCTCGATATTTTGATGAAATTGTGGTTACAATGGATATAGATGAGGCAGGGCAAAAAGCCACTGGACGAGCAATTGAGATTTTAAAAACAACAGGCATAAAAGTAAGGATATTGCAGGTTGAAGGCGGTAAAGACCCCGATGAATATATAAAAGAATACGGTGCCGAACGTTTTAGAATATTGCTTGACGGTGCAAAAAACGATATTGAATTTAAACTGCTCGGTGCAAAAAATCAATACGATATAAAAACCGATGACGGTAAGTTGAACTACTTGAATTCGGCTATTGAAATTTTAGCATCAGTCGGTGATGAAATTGCAAGAAATTTGTATGCAGGCAGGGTAAGCAGTGAAACAGGCGTTGAAAAAAGTGTTATTTTAAATCGAGTTCAAAGGGCGAAAAAGTCGGGCGAGCGAAAAGCACTCAAAAAAGAGTTTTCTGAGATCACCCGTCCGAAATATTCGCCTAACGATGTAAACCCCGACGCTAAAAAATACCGCAGAGCCGCTTATGCTGAGGAAAATATTTTAGCGGTTTTAATGCAGTATCCGCAGTATGCAAAATATGTTTTTGAAAAACTTAAAGCGGAAGATTTTTTAACGCAGTTTAATAAAGAATTATATTCAAAATTGCAGGAAATTTTGCTTTCAGGCAAAGAATTTGATATCTCTTACCTTGCCGAAAATTACGATTCAAAGCAAATCGGCAGAGTAATTGAAATAAATAATAAGTTTACTTTTTCAAATGATTTAGATCAGATTATTGATGACTGCATAAAAGTAATTATTGATGAAAAAGATAAACTTAGAATAATCACGCCTTCAAATATGAATGATGATGATTTTTTAAGTGCTTTGCACAGAGAAGCGAAAGACAAGAAAGGAAAAAATAAAAATGGCAGAGATTAAAGATTTAAACAAAGAGATTGACAAAAAAATCGAAGATGAAAAATTAAAAAATGAAAAATTCGATAATGATATTGTTGATAATAGTGAATTAACAGTTCCAGAAAATCTTGATGAATTAGAAGAACCTCCTGCTGACGAACTTGAAGAAATTTCGCAGGAAGAACTTGAAAATGCACTTGTTATTGACGATGTTACTTTAAATGACCCTGTAAAACTCTATTTAAAAGAAATCGGTCGTGTTCCACTTCTTTCGGGCGAAGAGGAAATCGAACTTGCGCAAAGAATACTTGAAGGCGACCAAATGGCAAAACAAAGACTTACCGAGGCAAACTTGCGTTTGGTTGTTTCAATTGCAAAAAGATATGTCGGCAGAGGAATGCATTTTCTCGATTTAATTCAGGAGGGTAATGTAGGTCTTATAAAAGCGGTTGAGAAATTTGACCACACAAAAGGCTTTAAATTTTCAACTTATGCCACTTGGTGGATAAGACAGGCTATTACAAGAGCGATTGCCGACCAGGCGAGAACTATTCGTATTCCTGTTCATATGGTTGAAACAATTAACAAACTTAAAAAAATTCAAAGCCAACTTCTTCACGAAAACGGAAAAGAGGCTACCGAGGAAGAAATTGCAAAAGAGATGGGTCTTTCGGTTTCAAGAGTGCGTGAAATTGTAAGAGTGGCACAAGAGCCTGTTTCAATGGAAACTCCAATCGGCCCGGAAGAAGATTCAAGACTTATGGATTTTATTAAAGATGATGACGCATTAGCACCTGATGATGCAGCTTTAAAAACCATAACAAACGAAGATATTGATGCAGTTTTAAAAACTTTAACTCCGCGAGAGGAAAGCGTTATTCGTTTGCGTTTCGGACTTAAAGACGGCAGATGCCACACTCTTGAAGAGGTTGGTGCCGAATTTGATGTAACAAGAGAAAGAATCAGACAAATTGAAGCGAAAGCCCTTAGAAAACTTCGTCACCCTGTTCGCTCAAATAAATTCAGAGAACGTTAAGCAAGTTTATATCGGAAAAATACAAGGGCGAGGGCTTGCCCTCGCCCTTGTATTTTTAAAAAGACTAAATAGGAAAGAATAAATGAAAGTATCTTTTTTTACACTGGGTTGTAAGGTTAATCAATATGAAACAGAACTTTTAAAAGAAGAGTTTTTGAAAAACGATTATGTTATTGTTGAGAGTGACGACAACCCTGATGTTTTTGTAATAAATTCATGTACTGTCACCGCCGAGAGCGACAGAAAAACTCGACAAATGGTACGAAAATACCGAAGAATTTATCCTGAAAGTATTATTGTGCTGACAGGTTGTATGCCACAGGCATTTCCTTCTGATGCCGAAAAACTCGACAGTGCCGATATAGTTCTCGGCAACGGAACAAATTATAAGGTAATCGAAGCGGTTAATAATTTTCAACTAACGGGTGAACGCCAAATTATAGTTGAAAAACACAAAAAAGAGCAAGTAAATAAAACTATAAATAATTTTTATGGCAGAACAAAGGCTTTTTTGAAAATCGAGGACGGATGTGACAGGTTTTGTTCTTATTGCATAATTCCATATGCGAGAGGCAGAGTCCGCTCAAAGCCTATTGAAGAAATAAAAAAAGAGGTTAAAACGCTTGTTGAAAAAGGGTTTAAAGAGGTAGTTTTAATCGGCATAAACCTATCTGCATACGGTAAAGAAACAGGGCTTAACCTTGCCGACGCAGTTGAAGCAGCGGCTGGGGCGGGAATTGAAAGAGTAAGACTCGGCTCAATGGAACCCGACCAGTTTACAGATGATGTTATTGAACGACTTGCGAAAGTTAAAACGCTTTGTCCGCAGTTTCATTTGTCATTGCAATCGGGTTGCGATAACACTTTAAAACTTATGAACAGGCATTATGATGCCGCATATTATGCTGAGTTGGTGTCAAAATTGCGTAAAAAATTTGAAAACTGCGCAATTACAACCGACATTATGGTAGGTTTTGCAGGTGAGAGCGATGAAGATTTTGAAAAATCTTTGAAATTTGCCGAAAAAATCGCTTTTGCAAAAGCGCATATTTTTGCTTACTCTGTAAGACACGGCACTGTCGCTGAGAAATTCTCCGGGCATATTTCAAAAGAAGAAAAGCATAAGCGAAGCGTTAAAATGATTGAGGTGACTAAAAAAACGCAGAATGATTTTTTGAATTCTCAATTAGGAAAAAAATACCCCGTTTTGTTTGAAAATAGAGGCGAAAAAGGCTTTTTTGAGGTCTATACGCCAAATTATACTCTTGTAAAAGTTAAATCCGATGAAGATTTATCGGGAGAAATTATTGATACATATTTGAAAACAGTTGAAAAAGATTATGTAATAGGTCAAATATAAGGAATTTTTTATGCACGCAATTAAACATTTTAAAACAATCACAAAGCACCGCCACAGAGTTATCGCTCATTGTAAAAAGGCAGGCATTTTTTGGCAGGGACTTTTTCATGATTTATCAAAATATTCTTATGCCGAATTTTCGGTAGGTGCAAAGCATTACCAAGGTAACCGAAGCCCTAACGAGATTGAAAGGGAAATGTATGGCTATTCGCCTGCATGGCTTCATCATAAAGGCAGAAATAAGCATCACTATGAATACTGGAACGATTTTAACCCGAAATTAAATAGGGTGGTGCCTGTTAAAATGCCTACAAAGTATTTAAAAGAAATGTTTTGTGACAGAGTTGCTGCAAGCAAGATTTATCAAGGCAAAAATTATAGCGATTCACACCCGCTCGAATATTTTTTAAGGGGAATAGACCATATGTATATGCACCCCGAAACGCTCGAAATGTTAAAAAAACTGCTTACAATGTTAAGTGAGCAAGGCGAAGAAAAGACTTTCCGATTTATAAGAAATATGAAGGAATATTAAAAGTTAAAAAATTATTTAACCCATGTTCGGCTGAAAACGATTCATGGGTTTATTATTTATTACAAAACTACTTGAATTTTTGGTATAGTTTTGATATAATGATTTTTAGTATTATTTTGAATTAAGGATTGATAAAAATGCAAAATACCGAAAAAAGTTTTGAAAAAATAGTTGCGCTTTGTAAAAATAGGGGATTTATTTTTCCGGGCAGCGAAATTTACGGCGGACTTGCTAACACTTGGGACTACGGCCCTTTGGGTACAAGACTTAAAAACAATGTAAAAGATACTTGGCGTAAAAGATTTATTCAGGAAAGACCTAATTCTTACGAAGTTGACGCCGATATTCTAATGAATCCGAGAGTTTGGGAAGCAAGCGGTCATGTTTCATCGTTCTCAGACCCGTTGCTTGATTGTAAAGAGTGTAAAATGCGTCACAGAGCAGATAATCTTATTGATGATTTTGACCCGAATGCTCATGCCGACGGTATGACAAAAGAGGAAATGTTTGAATTTATCAAGGCTCATTCTATTCCTTGTCCGCATTGCGGAAAGCATAATTTTACTGATATTCGTGAGTTTAACCTTATGTTCCAAACATTCAGAGGTGTAACAAACGATTCAAAAAGCATAATTTATTTGCGTCCTGAAAATGCACAGGGTGAATATGTTAACTTTTTAAATGTTCAGCGTTCGATGCGTGCAAAATTGCCGTTTTCAATCGGTCAAATTGGTAAAGCATTTAGAAATGAGATTACTCCGGGTAACTTCACTTTCAGAACAATTGAATTTGAGCAGATGGAGTTTCAGACTTTCTGTAAAGAGGGCGACGACACCGATTTATACGATTATTTTAAAAATTACGGTAAAAAATATTTTGAGGATTTGGGAATTCCTGCTGAAAATCTTCGTTTCCACGACCACGAAAAATTGGCACATTATGCAAAAGCCGCTTGCGATATTGAATTTTTATTCCCCTTCGGCTGGGGTGAAATTAACGGTACTCACAACAGAACTGATTTTGACCTGACCCGTCATCAGGAATACAGCGGAAAATCGCAGGAATATCTTGACGCTGAAACAAACGAAAAGTTTATTCCGTTTATTATTGAGTCAACTTACGGACTTGACAGAACAGTTTTAGCTCTTCTTTGCGAGGCTTACGATGAGGAAGTTTTAGACGCGGAGAAAAATGACAGTCGTGTAGTGCTTCATTTAAGTCCTGCAATTGCACCTTTTAAAGTGGCTGTTTTACCGCTTTCCAAAAAACTTTCTGATAAGGCTTTTGAGGTTTATGAAAAACTTTCAAAATCATTTATGGTTGATTTTGATGTTACAGGCTCAATCGGCAAACGCTATCGCCGTCAAGATGAAATCGGCACACCTTTCTGCATTTGCTATGATTTTGAATCAGAAGAAAGCGGAAAAGTTACAATTCGTAATCGTGATACAATGGAGCAGGATTTAGTCGCAATTGACGAAGTCGAGGATTATATTAAAAAAAGAATAATGTTTTAAAGACTCGGGCGGTTTTTGCCGCCCGATATATCTGCCCATAGTTTAACAGGATAAAACGTCAGACTCCGACTCTGATAATGGGGGTTCAAGTCCTCTTGGGCAGGCCAGTCAAGTGCCTCGACATTCAACACGCGAAATTAGTGCAATAGTTTTTTTAAATTGATTGCTCGCGTTTGATTAGTAGAGGCACATATTTTCAACTTTTTTATAAAACAAATGAAATTTATTTATTCTAATGACAACAAGCGGTATCATACGCTCAACTTTTACAACAAGCAAAAATACGGTGAAAAGGTGTATAAAGCATCTGTAAATGCCGGACTTACTTGTCCGAATATTGACGGCAAACTGGGGGTCGGCGGTTGTATTTATTGCGAGGGCGGAAGCGGTTATTTTACAAACAAGAATCTTTCTGTAAAAAAGCAAATTTCTGCTGAAATAAAAAGGCAGAATAAAAACGGTGAGCAACATAAATATATAGTCTATTTTCAGGCGAATACTAATACCTATACCGATATTGATACACTAAAAAAAATGTCTGATGAGGCATTATCTTTTGATAATACAGTCGGCATTACTTTTTCAACTCGCACCGACTGCCTTGATGACGAAAAAATTGCATTTTTGCAAGAATTAAACCGAAAAACAGATGTTTGCCTTGAATTCGGGTTGCAATCGGTTCATAAAAAAACGCTTGGGTTTATTAACCGTTGCCAAACTTTTAAAAGTTTTAAAGAAGAGTATCTTTATTTCAAGAAAAGTGGTATTCGCAGTTGCATTCACATAATAAACGGTTTGCCAAATGAGAGTTATAATATGATGATTGAAACCGCAAAGCAGGTCGGAAAATTAGATCCCGACGGTTTAAAAATTCACTCGTTGCATATAATGAAAGGCACAAAACTAGCAAAGATATATAAAGAAAAACCTTTTAATTTGATTGATAAGCAAACTTATATAAAACTTGTTTCAAATCAATTGACTTATATACCGCAAAACACCGTTATAGAACGGCTTACAGGCGATGGTGACAAAAGCAAGTTAATTGCACCCGATTGGTCGAAAGATAAAATTTCGATACTCGGCGGAATTGATAAGTTTATGACTGATAATAAGTTGTTTCAGGGCAAAAACCTTTAATAGGGGAGAACAAAAAATGGATGATGTAAAATTAAATCCTTTGGCAAGTGAAAGAATATCAAAACTAATGGTAAAGTTTGCTGTGCCAAGCATAATAGGAATGATAGTCAGCGCATTTTATAATATTGTCGACCAACTATTTATCGGTAATAATGTCGGAGCAGTGGGTAATGCCGCAACTAATATTGCATTTCCGTTTTCCACTGCCTGCATCGCACTTTCGCTTATGTTTGGAATAGGCGGTGCAAGTTGCTTTAACCTTAATATGGGCAGGGGCGAAACCAAAAAATCGCCTTATTTTGTAGGCAACGCTGTTTTTGCACTTGTTGTAAGCGGTATTGTCTTAATGACGGTAACGATTGCGTTTTTAGAACCTTTGTTGTTGCTTTTCGGATCTTCTAAAACCGTTTTGCCTTATGCAAAGGCTTATGTGTTTATTACCGCAATCGGCTTTCCGTTTTTAATTCTAACAACAGGCGGTTGTCATTTAATAAGGGCTGACGGAAGTCCGAAAATGGCGATGTTCTGCAATCTTTTAGGTGCCGTTGTTAATATTTTTCTTGATGCGCTTTTTGTACCTAAATGGGGTATGGCGGGTGCTGCGTGGGCTACCATTATTGGTCAGTTTCTGTCGGCAATAGTTGTAATTTTTTACCTTTTTAGATATAAAACGGTAAAACTATGTATTAAACACTTTTTGCCGAAATCAAAATATCTTGTAAGAACTGCTTCAATCGGAATGGCTTCGTTTATAAACCAACTTGCAATTATGCTTGTTATAATAATTCTTAATAATTCTCTTAGATACTATGGAGGATTGTCGGTTTACGGTGAGGATATTCCTATCGCCTGCTCGGGAATTATTATGAAAGTTAATCAGGTTGTTTTTTCGGTTGTAATAGGGCTTTCACAGGGCACTCAGCCTATTGAGAGTTTTAACTATGGTGCAAAATATTACGACAGAGTAAAAAAAGCATATAAACTTGCACTTGTAACCGGTGCGACTATTTCAATTGTTGCTTTTGTAATGTTTCAGATTTTCCCGAGAGAAATTTTAGGACTGTTCGGTAAAAAGAATTCTGATTTATATTTTGAATTTGGCGAAAAATTTTTCAGAATGTTCTTGTTTTTTACTTGGTTAAACTTTATTCAGCCGATTACTTCAACTTTCTTTACCTCAATCGGCAAACCTGTAAAAGGAGCAATTTTATCACTTACGAGGCAAATAATTTTCTTTTTACCTCCGCTACTTATTTTGCCATCGTTTTTCGGTATTAAGGGAATATTCTTTGTGGGTCCGATAGCTGACTTTTTAGCGGCAATTGTTAATGTGATTTTTGTTGTTTTTGAATTTAGAATTATGAATAAAGAGAAAAAAGCCCTGCAATAATCAAGGCTTTTATAATTTAAAAATTATTTTACAAATGGTTATTGCAAGAACTCCCGGTAATCCGAAAATTCCCGATGTGCCTAATGTAAAAGGCGTCAGTTCAATTGAAAAAGCAGTAAAAGAACTTGTAAAATGCAAAATCAACAAAACGCTTTCGCCAATAATTGCCGAAGTCAGCAATGTTTTGAAAAACTTTTTTGTTCTTAAAGCAAAAACTAAAACAGTAAGTACCGCTATACATAAAAATCCTATAACAATGTAATTAAAATATTCCATAAATAAAAATCCTCTTCCTTTTTTATAAAATATATGCTCGTTTTCTTTAAAAAATACATTCACTTATGGGCGTGTTACGGCATATATTGTAGTAAAGTTTACGGAATTTCCGCAAACTATCAAAAGCCTTCATTAGTTCGTTTTTAATTATTTCGCGCGGCGGACTGATTACATATTCACAGCGCGAAAAAAGGGAGAAGATATATGTCAGATTCTATTAATCAAGGCGTTTTCAACGAGGCGGTTTGCATTGATACAGGCAGAGTTTACGACTCCTGTATGGACAGAGATTGTATTGAAAACGCAAGAGTTTATTTTAACGAAGCAGGGCAAAATGCGGTTGCAAACGCAGTTTCTTGCAAGGTAAAAGACTGCGAAGTAGACGATGTTGTAATTGATGTTGAGCCTATCGCTTTCAAAAGAGGATATTATTCCTGCGATTTAACATTTTATTTTACAATTACCGCCGAAATTACAGTAGATACGAAGTGCCAATCAAAAGAATACGAGGGTATAATAACTTATACCAAAAAGGTTATTCTTTGCGGTAGCGAGGGCAATGTTAAAACATTTACATCAACTATGCAAACCTGTGCAGATGATATTACGGTAAGCGGATCAAATTTACCAAAATGTACCGTTCAATGCGTTGACCCGGTAATACTCGATTCAAAGATTTGCGAAATTTGCAAATGCACCGAGTCAATTGCAAATGTTCCTAAGGGAGTTTTATCAAATGTAGAGGGCGAATTGCAAGCCGACGCGTCAAGAGGGCTTTTTGTAACGCTCGGGCTTTTCAGTATAGTTCAACTCGTAAGAAATGTGCAGATTTTGGTACCGTCTTATGACTTTTGCATACCGCATAAAGATTGCGATGATACCATTGATTCGCCTTGCGAAATGTTCCAAAAAATCAGTTTTCCTTTTGATGAATTTTTCCCAAAATCCTGCGAAAGCACAAGCGAAGGAGACGGCGGTTGCGGTTGTTCATCAAACAGCCGTTGCGATTCTAATGAAGAATAGTTTTTTGCAAAGAAAATGCACCCAAGCGGGTGCATTTTAATTATTTATTGATATTAGGATTGTCAGTTAATTCAAGCAGGTAATCAACGCTAACATTATGAATTTTTGAAATTTTTATAAGTATTTCAATAGGAACAGCGTTGACACCGTTTTCATAAGCAGAATAAGTTCTTCTGTTTATAAATAACATATCGGCAACTTTTTGTTGAGTCCAATCTTTATCTTCTCTTAAATCTCTTATTCTTTGAAAAATCATAATATCACCGTAATAATTATATATGCCACAAAATCTGCCATTGACTTTTGGCAGAATATATAGCATAATAAATTTATGCGGAGGTGACCGGTATGATATGCAAAATTTGCAAAAATGAGGTTTTGAAAGGTAGGTATTATTGTCAAGTCTGCAATTGTCCTGTTTATAGTGACAATGATACAGAGCGTTTTATAAAGAACCCGGAACTTTATATGGATTTAAGCGATTTATTTGCCGAAGATACTGAATACAATGCATAAAAAGAACGCATTGATTAGTTCAATGCGTTCTTTTTATGCTTATTAATGTTAAAATTAGCAAATAAATCAGACAGATTAAAATAGAAGGGTTGAGGTTGAAAAAAACAACCGCAAGGCTTGACAGACACAGGCAGATTATAATGAATATATAGGAAATAGTGTTGCAGATTTTGTCGGTCTTTTCGAGCGAGTGCTTTGAAAGCAGTTTTAGACGTATTAAATCCATTCCGTCAAGTCCGTTTATCGGTGCGAGATTAAAAATCATCAATCCGAAATTCGATGTTGAAAACAAAAACCACATCTCGCTTGTCGAATGGTAATAGTAAAAGATGCCAAATATAAATGCCAAAAAGTTAAATAGACAACCGCCAAGTGCAATTAAAAAATCGTATTTATAGTCGGAAAAGCCTCTGCTTTTAATTATTATTCCACCGAGTTGAAATTTAACTGTTTCGGGTTCCTTTTCAGATATGAACATAAAAAATAAATGCCCCGATTCGTGAATTAAAACCGCAAGCAATCCAAAAAGCATAGTACCGGTTGTGTCAATCAGCAATATTATGCACAAAAACGAAACAAACAGGGGAGAAACGCTTATTTTGCATCCCTTTAAACTAAATTCCATATCAAACAAAATCAGCAAATAGGCGAGGGTTCAGTTTTACGCCGTTTACCTTTACTTCAAAATGCAAATGCGGTCCTGTAGAATTACCGGTAGAGCCGACTTTTGCGATTAACTGTCCTTTTTTAACATTTTGTCCGACTTTCGCAATTATTTTGCTACAATGTCCGTAAAGCGTTGTTACGCCCTGTGCGTGGCTGACCATAATATATTTACCGTAACTTGTATCACCTTTTGTGTCTGTGTAAACAACCTTTCCGTCAAGCGAACTTTTTATATCCGCTCCCATTTTTGCGCCTATGTCAAGTCCCGAATGAAAACGGTATTCGCCCGAAATCGGGTGAACTCTGTAAGCGAATTCGGAGGTAACATATCCGTTTACGGGCAGGCACATGGAGTTTGTTATACTTGAAGCGTTCACCGTTTGTGTTTTTTCG
>CACYEQ010000138.1 GCA_902773485.1 Oscillospiraceae bacterium | reverse complement strand
TATGCCTAACACAAAACTTCAAATGCTTTTCAGAGGTCAGAACATTCTCGGTTACAAGCATTATGCAGATGATGTTGTTGATGAATTCTGCCGTTTATCAATAAAAAACGGTATCAATGTTATAAGAATTTTCGATGCACTTAACGACGCAAGAAACTTGCGTCAGGCAATTGAAAGCACAAAAAAATACGGCGGTATCGCCGAGTGCGCTTTAAGTTATACAACAAGCCCTATTCATAATGAAGATTATTTTGTAAAAGTTGCAACAACTCTTGCAGAAATGGGTGCTGATATAATTTGCATTAAAGATATGGCAAATCTTTTGTTGCCGTATGACGCTTATTCGCTTGTTAAAAAACTCAAAAAAGAGGTCGGACTTCCGGTTCATCTTCATACTCACAACACAACAGGTACAGGCGATATGACATTGCTCAAAGCCGCAGAAGCAGGTGTTGACATTGTAGATACAGCGCTCTCTCCGCTTGCAAACGGTACTTCAAACCCTTCAACCGAAAGTTTGGTTGCCACCTTGCAGGGTACTGACAGAGATACAGGTCTTGACCTCGCTAAATTTACCGAGCCTGCCGCTCATTTTAGAAAAGTTGCCGAAAAATTAAAAGCAGAAGGTATTCTTGACCCGAAAGTTTTAAATGTTGATACAAATACTCTTTTGTATCAAGTTCCGGGCGGTATGCTTTCAAACCTTTTATCACAGTTAAAGCAGGCTAATGCGGAAGATAAGTATTATGATGTTTTGGCTGAAATTCCGAGAGTAAGAAAAGACTTCGGTTATTTACCGCTTGTAACTCCTACAAGTCAAATTGTAGGTACACAGGCTGTTATGAATGTGCTTTCGGGCGAACGCTACAAAATGATTCCAAAAGAATCAAAAGGCGTTTTGCACGGTGATTACGGCCAGGTACCCGGTGAAATAAACGAAGAAGTACGCAAAAAAGCAATCGGCGATGATGAGCCTATCACTTGCCGTCCTGCTGATTTGTTAGAACCTGAACTTGAAAAATACAAGAGCGAAGCAGGAGACCTTGTAAAAAGTGAAGAAGATGTTTTATCTTATGCACTTTTTCCGCAGGTTGCCGATAGATTCTTAAAAGAAAGAAACAATCCTACAAAACCCGAAACTGCATCGAGCGATGAAAACGGTGTTCGCGTATTATATGTAGATGACGCCACTTTATAAAAATAAAAAAATTCTTCCTGTATTTGGAAGAATTTTTTTATTTATTGTTCTTTCGATACTCTAAAAAACTTTCAAGAATCATAACTGCGGCGACGGCATCGACAATATTTTTGCGTTTTTTACCGCGAACATTAGTAACATTCAGCGCATTGTGTGACATAACGGTAGTGCAACGCTCATCGTAAAGTTCGGTTTTAATACCGCTTTTTTCTTCGATTATTTTTGAAATTCGCTCGCACTCCTGCGCTCGCTCACCGGCGGAGCCGTCCATATTAAGCGGATAGCCTACAACTATTAATTCGGGGTTTATTTCTTTTGTCACCCCGATTATTTTTTCAATAAGTTTCGGCTCGTATTTTTCAAAAATTACTGTATGGGGGGAGGCGAGCATTTCGAGCGGGTCGCATACTGCTATGCCTGTTCTCGAAAGCCCCAAATCAATCGACATTATTTTCATTGTTCTATCTTTGTATAGGTCGGAATAGTTGTCTCTTCGGTGGTTTCGGCGGTGGTGGTTAATTCTGCTCCTTTTGAAAATCCTTTGTAAACATTGGTTTCGGTCAAAGTTACAACTAAAAGATTATCATTGCTGAAAATAAAATCAAGACGCTTTGAGCCAAAGTTATAGGTGTATCTTACAGCGTCTTGCGGTGTACCCAAGCAGAAAAAAAGTTGCGTTGAATCGGGTGCGTCTTTTACATCAGGCTCGCCCAAAGATGTTACTACATCAATCGAGGGGCAGTTGCCTATTTGAAATCCAAACGCTTTTTCATTGCATACGGTTATAGCTATACCTGCGTTTAAATTACTGTTCAAGAAGTAGTATTTTTCGCCGTTGTACCAAACAGTAGAAAAAGTGTCACCCTTACTGTATTGATAATATTCGCCGTTTTGACCGTTGGCGGTTATCATTGTGGGGTCGGTTGTTGCTTTTGTTTTAACAGGTTTACCTTTTTTATTGGTTTTTATGGTTGTTTTTACAGTGGCACTTGTGCCGATTATATTCATATAATATTGTTTTACTTCTTCAATTTTTGCGCCGAGTGCAAAATTTGCACCTGTAATTTTGCCTGTTTTTACAAGTTTTGCAACGTCATCTTTTGTTATTACAACATTCCTTTTTGAAGTTGTTTCTATTTTAATATCATCGTCATCACCGGAGTTGCCGCAAGCACCTAAACACAAAAGCAATGCAAGTGTTAATAAAATCGCTGTTAATTTTTTCATTTTTTTCACCTCAAATTTGTTTTAAGTTTGTAAATTCTTTAAACATATCGTTTCTAACATTCCATAATTTTTCAGATAAATCAACATAGTAACTATGCGGATTTTCAAAACGCTGAACTTCGTCCCAAATGGTCTCAACCTGTTCGGCACAGTATTCTCTTATTTCCTCGGTTTTCGGCAGATTATAAATCAACTCGCCTTTGCGGAAAACTTTTACAAAAAGTTCTCTTGCAATAAAGTTTTCAACCGTTTTTCTTTTCCAGGTGTGGTCGGGGTCGAAAAGTTCTATTTCGCTTTTCGGGTCGATTTCTTCATCGTAAAGAGAAATTACATCGGCAAGTGCTTTACCGCTTTGTTCATCAAAAAGACGGTAAGTTTTTTTGTTGCAGGGCAATGTTATTTTGCCGACATTGTCTGAAAAATTGACTTTTGGTAAAAACTCGCCGTTTTCGTTTTGAAGAGCAGTAAGTTTATAAACACCGCCGAAAACGGGGTCGGAGGCTGAGGTTATCATTCTCTCACCAACTCCGAAAATATCAACCTTTGCACCTTCAATAATCAAATCTCTGATAATATATTCATCAAGCGAGTTTGAAGCCATAATTCTACAATCGGGGTAACCTGCATCATCAAGCATTTTTCGTGCTTTTTTTGAAAGGTAGGTAATATCACCGCTGTCAATTCTAATACCTTTCGGGCGTTTATCCATAGGTTTTAATATATCATCAAAACACTTTATAGCATTTTTTACACCCGATTTTAAGGTGTTATAAGTATCAACCAGTAAATAGCAGTTGTCGGGATACTCTTTTGCAAAGGTACAAAATGCTTCATATTCCGAATCAAAAACTTCAACCCAAGCGTGAGTCATAGAATCAAAAATAGGAATATCATATTCTTTATTTACAAGTGTGCAACCGCTTGCAACGCAACCTCCTATATATGCCGCTCTTGCACCGTTTAAAGCGGCATCGGTTCCGTGAGCACGGCGAACGCCGAGTTCAACAACCTCTTTACCTTGTGCCGCACGGGCTACTCTGTTCGCTTTTGTTGCAATAAGTGTTTGGTGGTTTATTGAAATCAAAAGTACAGTTTCAATAAGCGTTGCCTGAATAATAGGACCTACTACTTTTAAAACAGGCTCTTTTGCAAAAACAGGCGTACCCTCGGGAATTGCGTATACATCGCACTCGAATTTGAAGTTTTTAAGATAGTTCAAAAACCCTTCGGAAAAATTACCGTTTTGTTTTAAAAAATCGATATCATCATCGCAGAATTCTAAATTTTTAATAAATTCAACCGCTTGCGAGAGCCCTGCACATATTGCAAAACCGCCGTTATCAGGCACTCTGCGGAAGAATAAATCAAAGCAGCCTTTTTTATCTTTTAATCCCGCATCAAAGTATCCGTTTGCCATAGTAAAGCAGTTGAAATCATTAAGCAAAGACAATTTTAAGTTATTGAAAAAAAAAAAAAAAAACACCTTTCCAACATATTGGTTTTATTGTAACATACTTTTTTAAAATATTCAATCAACATATTAAATTTTTTAAAGAAATATTGCTTTATAATTGTATTTGTGGTATTATATATAGTAATTAGTATAAATTTTAAGGAGCATTTAAGATGGGAAATAATAATAATAAACTTTTTCTTGAAAAATTAAAGGATATAAAAAAAGAAGTGTCGAAAGTAATTATCGGTAAAGATGACATTATCGATAAGGTAATAATTACAATTTTATCGGGCGGTCATATTTTGCTTGAAGATATTCCGGGCGTTGGTAAAACAACGCTTGCGCTCGCGCTTTCAAAAGCAACCAGCCTTGAATATAACAGAACTCAGTTTACGCCTGATGTTTTACCTACCGATGTTACAGGATTTTCGGTTTATGATAAAAAAAGCGACTCTTTTGTTTATAAAAAAGGAGCGGCACTTTGCAATTTATTTTTGGCTGATGAAATTAACAGAACTTCTTCAAAAACACAGTCGGCTCTGCTTGAAATAATGGAGGAGGGAAATATTACTGTTGACGGTGTTACTCACGAAATTCCGAAACCGTTTATTGTAATAGCAACACAAAATCCGATTGGCTATATCGGTACACAAATGTTGCCTGAATCTCAACTTGACCGTTTTGCGGTAAGGCTTTCTATGGGCTACCCTAATGTTGCTGATGAAGTTGATATTTTAAAGGGTAAACAAGGCAAAAATCCGCTTGAAGCAGTAAAACCCGTTGCAACCGCAAACGATATTATTGCGATGCAAAATGAAGTGCAAAGAGTTTATACCGATGACAAAATATTTACCTATATTGTCGCCTTGGCTGATGAAACCCGAAAAAGTGATTTGCTGACTCTGGGTATCAGTCCGAGAGGTACTGTTGCAATCGCTTCACTCGCTCGTGCAAAAGCGTTTTACGAGGGTAGAGATTATGTTATTCCCGATGATGTTACAAGCGTATTTTTGCAGGCGGCAGAGCATAGAATTACTCTTAGTCCGAAAGCAAAAATCAGCGGTGCTTCAAATGAAAAAATACTTACAAGCGTTTTGCAAAATGTTAAATGCCCCGGAATAAATTAACAGAAAGGTTTTTGTAATGATAGTAAGTTGGTTAATCTACCTTGCGGTAATTGTTTGCGGGGGATTTTTCTTCATTTTGTATGATAATGTGCTGTCTTTAATAATTCTGGCTACGCTTGTTTTAATACCGATTTTGCTTTTTATTATTCATACCGTAGCGTATTTTTTAACAAGCCTTGAAGTTTCGGTTGAAAACAGTGAAGCCTCGGTGAGCAGACCTATCAAGTTAAATTTTCATATAAAAAATCGTTCGCCGTTTGCGATTACTCATATTAAAATGACCGCAAAAGTGAAAAATATGTTTTTGAATACGCAAAACGACTGCACTTTTACGGTGAACGCTCCGCCTTTTTCCGATAAAGAGTTTGTTTATAATATTAATTCGGATTATGTTGGAAATATTGAAGTTTTTATTAAAAATGCAAAGTTTTTTGATTTTTTGTCGCTTTACCGTTTTTCAAAGAGAATTAATGTTTCAAGAGTTGTTTCGGTTTTGCCTGAAAGCATTGATTCTTCGGTAAAAATGCGTTTAAACGATGTCTTTTCGGGCGATTCGCAGGTTTTTGCTAACGGTAAATCCGGCGATGACCCTTC
>CACYEQ010000137.1 GCA_902773485.1 Oscillospiraceae bacterium | reverse complement strand
TCTCGCTTGTTGTTTCAAAATCAAGCATTCCTATTATGTTTGTTTCAAGTAATTTACCGCTTGAAAACCAAAATAGCAACGGCTTTTTTAATTTCTGTGGTGCAGTTGATTTCATTTTAAAAGAGCAGGGAAAAGGCGTTTTTATCGCTTATAAAAATGAGGGTGAGAATGTGAAGTTTTACCGGCCCGAGAATGTAAGCGATTATGACCCATTTTGTAACAAATTGCGTCTTTTGCCTATAAACAAGCAAGACAGAGATATTTTAAAATGCGAAAAACTGTCAGAAAATTCGAGTGTTTTGTTTATAAAACCGTATGTAGGAATGGCTTATCCTCCGCTAGACGGCATAAAGGCGGTGGTTTTGCAAACCTTTCACTCGGGCACATTAAAAAGCGATGACGGCAAATTAAAACTGTTTTTGCAAAATGCTGAAAGAAATAATATAAAAGTGGTGATAACCGGCATTTCGGCAGACAAAAACTATAAAAGCGAGGTTGATTTAAAACAGTTTAAAAATGTTGAATATTCCATGTTTTCACCGATATATACCTATATGAAAACTTGGATTTTAACCGAAAACCCCTTAAAAACATAAAATAGTTTAGAAACAGGGGGTGCTTAATATTGATAAAAAGAAAAAGGCGAAAATACTTAAAAACACTTTGGTGTATAGTATTTTCGCTTTTGCTTGTTTGCGTTTTTGTTTTTGCCGAAGTAAATATGAAACCGATTGTTCTGAATGTTGCAATAAGCAATGCGCAAACGGTAAACGAGAATGTAATAAACAAGGCTTGTTTAGATACGCTCGAACAGGAAAAGGTCAATTTTGAGGACCTGATAAGGGTTACATATAATGACGATAAAACTGTAAAATCTGTCACAACCGATACAGTTTACTTAAATAAAATAAAACTTAAAATTTTGCGACGAATAGTAGACTCTTTCAAGAATATAGAAGTCGGTAGTTTTTATGTGAGGCTCGGTTCTTTTTTGGATAACGAATTTCTGTATGGGCGAGGGCCGAAAATCAAATTCAACTATGAAATGAGCAACACCGTTGACTGTGATTACCGCTCAAAATTTGAAAGTACGGGAATTAATCAAACCAAACATAAATTATCGCTTGTTTTTACTACCGATGTATGTTTAGTAACAAAACTTTTTAATTATAATACAAAGTTTGAAACTGAAATTCTGCTAAATGAAATGGTAATAGTCGGCGAAGTCCCAAAAGATTATACCGACGTTGATTTAAAATAGGCATAAACGGAATTTTATTATAAAAATTTAAAAAATATTATTATTCTATTTAAAAACCAAAAATTTCCTGTATAATAGAAAAAGTGTTGTAAAAATTTCAAGAAAGGAGAAACAAGAAAAAATTATCTAAAAAATAATAATCAATCACAACACGAATTATAAAAAAGGATTATTAAAAATAATGACATTTATTGCTATACTTAGTGTAGTAGTAGGCGGAGGAATCAACGCCGCAGCGGAAGAAAGCATTAACGATATTAAGAATATTAATAAGTTTGATTTCACAGAAGAGGATATCAATTATGCATTTGAAGTGAAAAACGGAAATGTAGATGGTGATAAAACAACTGATATAGGAGGAATTTCTGTAGGTACTGCAAATAATCGACTTTTTGTAGTGAAATGCAATAGTGATGAAGAGAAAGTAGCAACACTCTATTATTATTCAAATTATTATGATACTGATTTAAGAAAAAATCCTAAAAAAATTAATTTTCAAGATAGTTTATTAGGACACGCAAATGCAATGGCAATTGATAATGATTATATCTATGTAACAATGTGGCAACGGAAGGGCATAGAAAAAAACAAAATATTACAAATATCAAGGTCTGATATTTCAACATTTTCAAAAAGAGTTTATGATAAAAAAGATGTAACAACCAACGCACAGAAAAAAGCCGGAAAAAAGGTTGAAAAAGAAGCAATTGCTATTGTTCAAAAATCCGGAAATGGGCATAAAATAAAAATCACTACAAATACTTATACAACAGTTAAAAAGAAAACTGAGAAAAAATCTTCTTCAACAGAATCAGATTTTAATTGCAAAGAGTATTCACCTATAACTATTTCAACGGAC
>CACYEQ010000136.1 GCA_902773485.1 Oscillospiraceae bacterium | reverse complement strand
TCAGAACCAAAATCTGCAATAACTGTTGAAGAAGAACTAAATAACAAAATTTATACGTTTTTCGGATATCAAATTAATAAAAAAATAGTTGCTTATTTAAACTATTCAAAAATTTTAGATGAAATTAATATTGGCAATATCGGCGTTTTAAAAAGTCACAGAAAATGCGGAATTGGTACTGAACTTTTAAAATTTTTAATATCAGAAAACAAAAATTGCAATATTTTTTTAGAAGTCAGAGAATCAAATTTACCTGCAATTATTCTTTATAAAAATCAAGGGTTTAAACAAATAAGTATACGAAAAAATTATTACAAAAACCCAACAGAAAATGCATTAATATTAAAAAGGAACAAAACAATATATGAAAATTTTAGCAATTGAATCCTCTTGCGATGATACTGCGGTTGCGATTGTTGAAAACAGAAAAGTGTTATCATCTTTAATTGCTTCCCAAGTTGATGAGCATATAGTTTACGGCGGTGTTGTGCCCGAAATTGCTTCAAGAATGCATATTGAAGCAATTTCTAATTTATATAAAGAGGCTTTAAAGCAGGCTGATTTAACAATTGATGAGATCGACGCAATTGCAGTCACTTACGCTCCCGGTCTTGTAGGGTCTCTGCTCGTTGGGGTGAGTTTTGCAAAAGGTTTAAGTTTTGCAACAGGAAAACCGCTTATTCCTGTTCATCACTTGCGTTCTCATATTGCGGCTAATTACATAACAAATCCAAACTTAAAACCGCCGTTTTTGGCTCTTGTAATTTCAGGCGGTCATACGCATCTTATTAATGTGAAAGATTACTGCGATTATGAAGTAATAGGCAGAACAAGAGATGACGCAGCAGGTGAATGTTTTGATAAGAGTGCAAGAGCATTAGGCTTGCCGTACCCGGGCGGAATTCACCTTGATAAGTTGGCTGAAAACGGCGATAATTCGGCATTTACTCTGCCAAAACCGAAAGTTGATACAAATCCGCTTGATTTTAGTTTTTCAGGCTTAAAAACTGCCGTTTTTAATACAATAAATAACTCAAAACAAAAAGGTATTGAAATAAATGTTCCTGATATGTGTGCATGCCTTAGGAAAACAGTTACTGATATATTGCTAGACAAAATTTCAAAGGCAGTCGAGTTATATCATGTCGATAAATTAGTGTTAGCAGGCGGTGTTTCGGCTAATTCCGAAATCAGAAGAAGAGTACAAGATTATTGCAATAATAACGATATTTTATTTTTCTCTCCTGAACTGAAATATTGTGGCGATAATGCCGCTATGGTTGGAGTACAGTCTTTGTATGAATACAATAACGGAAAAATTGCCCAAAATAATCTAAACGCCTTTGCTACAATGGACATTGAAACATTAAAATAACTAAAATGAACATTAAAATTTAAAATTTTTTAAACAAAGAGTTAAATTTGCAGAATTTAACTCTTTTTACTTGTAAAAATTAACATTATGTTGTATAATTATCACAGTGATTATCATGGGGACAAATGGTAATTATATTTAGATATTTTTGCATTTATATGCAATTAGGAGGATGAAATTATGATTACAAACAAATCTGTACTCGCTTGGATTGATGAAATGAAAGCACTCGTAAATCCTGACAATGTTGTGCTTATAGACGGTAGCGAGGCTCAACTTGAAGATCTTCGGGCACAAGCGGTTAAATCAGGCGAAATGATTAAACTTAACGAAGACTTACTCCCCGGTTGCTATCTTCACAGGACTGCTGTTAACGATGTTGCTCGTGTTGAAGGAAGAACATTTATCTGTTCTAAAAAAGAAGAAGATGCAGGTCCTACAAATAACTGGATGGAACCAACAAAAGCGTATGATATGCTTTTCAACATTGCAAAAGGTTCTTATGCAGGCAGAACTATGTATATTATTCCTTATTCAATGGGTCCTGTTGGCTCTGAATTCTCTAAAATTGGTTTTGAGTTAACTGACTCAATATATGTTGTTCTCAATATGGCTATTATGACAAGAATAGGTCAAGAAGTTGTTGATGTTCTAGGCAACAGCGAAGACTGGATAAAAGGTTTACATTGCAAATGCAATATTGAAGAAGAAAACAGATACATTTGTCACTTTCCGGAAGATAATTACATTATTTCTGTTAATTCAGGTTACGGCGGAAATGTACTTTTAGGTAAAAAATGTTTTGCACTTCGTATTGCTTCATTCTTGGGTAAAAACGAGGGCTGGATGGCTGAACATATGCTCATTCTCGGTCTTGAAAATCCGCAGGGCGAGATTAAATATATCGCAGCTGCTTTCCCATCTGCTTGCGGTAAAACAAACCTTGCAATGCTTATTCCTCCTGAAAAATACAGAAAACTCGGGTATAAAGTTTGGTGTGTCGGCGATGACATCGCTTGGATGAGAATAGGTTCTGACGGTCGTCTTTGGGCTGTAAACCCTGAAAACGGTTTCTTCGGCGTAGCACCAGGTACTAACGAAAACTCAAATCCTAACGCTTTGGCAGCAACAAAAAAGAACACTATTTTTACAAATGTTGCTTTAAATCTTGACGACAACACGGTTTGGTGGGAAGGTCTTGATAAAAACCCTCCTAAGAATGCGCTAAACTGGAAAGGCGAAAAATGGGATTACACAAAATATGACAAGGCTGATAAAGTTAATACAAGCGGCGCTCATCCCAATTCAAGATTTACTGCTCCCGCAGTTAACTGCCCTTGCATTTCTTCTGAATTCAATTCAGGAAAAGGCGTTCCGATTTCTGCTATTGTATTTGGCGGTCGCCGTGCAAAAGCCGCTCCGCTGGTATATCAGTCAAGAGATTGGCAAAACGGTGTATTTGTAGGCTCGATTATGGCTTCTGAAACTACCGCTGCCGCAACCGGTGCAGTAGGTGTTGTAAGAAACGACCCAATGGCTATGAAACCGTTCTGCGGTTACCATATGGCTGACTACTTTGGTCACTGGCTTGAAATGGGTAAAAAACTAGGGTCAAAAGCGCCAAAAATCTTTAACGTTAACTGGTTCAGAACTGATGATGAAGGCAACTTCATTTGGCCTGGATTCGGCGATAATATGCGTGTTCTCAACTGGATTCTCGCTCGTTGCGAAGATAAAGTTGACGCTGTTGAAACTCCTGTCGGTTATGTTCCGAAAGTTGAGGATATTGATATAGAAGATCTTGATGTAACAGAAGATACAATCAAAGAACTTCTTACAATTGATAAAGATGTTTGGACTGCTGAAACCGAAAACATTGCAAAATTCTATGAACAATTTGGTGACAAACTTCCACAAGAGATTAAAAACGAATTTGAAGGTCTTCAAAATCGCTTAAAATAACAATGTATGCAAAATAATGCCTGAAATAATCAGGCATTATTTTTTTACTTTTTACATATAATTTATAAAAAACTTTAAAAGGCGATTATATGATTGACAACAAAACATTAAAGCAAAATACTCACAACATTATTATGGAAAGTCGTAATAAAATAAGTATGTCAGGAATTAACAAGGTTGAAAATTTTGATGAAAATGAAATTATTCTAATAACTGAACTCGGTGAACTTACAATAAAAGGCAGTGATTTACATATATCAAAAATGGATGTAGATATAGGCGATATGATAATTGACGGAAATATTATAGGTTTAATATATAATGAAACTCAAAAATCCAATTCAATTATAAAAAGGATTTTTAGATGAGAATTAATTCAAATGCAGACTTAATTACATTTTTATTATCTATAATTGTCGGCATAGGTATGGCAGTTATTTATGATTTGTTTAAATCTATGAGAAAAGCGTTTAAATTCTCGGTTGTAAGCATTGTTTTTCAAGATATTATTTATTCTGTTATTGCAGCGATAATTACGTTTACCCTGCTTTTTATTCGAGTTTATGGTGAAATCAGATGGTTTGTTTTGTTTGCTGAACTATTTGGCGCTGTTTTAGAAAGAAAAATAATTTCAAAAGTACTGGTAAAATCAATTTATAAAATTCTAAAACAAATTTATAAAGTTTTTATTTGTTTAAAACGCCTTTTTGAGCGTTTAAGTATAAAATTTTATTATTTTATTGATAAAACAAAAGAAAAAATTATAAAAAAATCTTGAAAGATAAGCAAAAAAAGTGTATAATATAAAAAAGTATTTAAAAGGAATTTTAATTATGGTAAGAAATAAAATTTACGGAGGATTTTCTAAAAGAATAATTTTCAAATTCTCTATACTCGCTTTGGCGATATATCTAATATTTTCTATGATTTCTTTGCAAAGCGAATTGGTTGAGCAAAGAAAAGTATTATCTCAAAGACAAAAACAAATATCCGAACTTCGTGTTTCAAATGAGGAATTAAAATCTCTTCTTAAAAACGGCTCGCAAAAAGAACTGGTTGAGCGAGCAGCGAGAGATAAACTTGATTTTGTTTATATTAACGAGGAAATTTACGAAGATATTAAAGGAAACTAATTTAAGTCGGTTATTTAGCCGACTTTTATTGTGAAGGAGACGTTTATGAGAGAAGTAAGTTGTAAAGATATTTCCAATGCGGTAGAAAAACTTTGTATTGATGCGAATAAAGAGTTACCTGAAAGTGTTTCTTGCTGGATTTACAATGCATGCAAAGCAGAAGAAAAAGGAATTGCAAAATCAATTATGAATGACATAAACGAAAACATAAGCGCCGCAAAAGAACTTGACATTCCGATTTGTCAAGATACAGGAATAGCGATTATTTTTCTTGAAATAGGCCAAGATGTTCATATAATAGAAGGCTCTTTGGAAGATGCAGTAAATAAGGGCGTTGCGAGTGGATATACAAACGGATTGCTCAGAAAATCAATAGTAAAAGACCCTCTTGACAGAGTTAATACCGAAGATAATACACCTGCAATTATTCATACAAAAATTATTGACGGTGATAAAATTAAAATTACAGTCGCACCAAAAGGATTTGGCTCTGAGAATATGAGTAAAATAAAAATGCTTACTCCTGCTGCAAGTCGTGAAACAGTTATTGAAAGCATTGTTGATATTATTAAACAAGCAGGTGCAAATCCCTGCCCGCCTATGATTATTGGCGTTGGTATCGGAGGTGATTTTGAATATTGCGCTTATCTTGCAAAGAAAGCGTTGTGCCGACAAGAAGAATACAACAATAACGAGTATTATAAAAATCTGGAAATCGAATTACTTGAAAAAATAAACAGTTTAGATATAGGACCGCAAGGATTCGGCGGTAAAACTACTGCATTAAAAGTTAATATTGAACAATTTCCTACTCACATTGCAGGATTACCGCTTGCAGTGAATGTGGGTTGTCATGTCACAAGGCATAAATCCATAGTTTTATAGCTATTTATACAAATTGCATAAAAATGCTTTACATTTTTGAATGTTTGTGATATAATATAAACAGTATCAATGATACTATTAGGATTTTACACAAAGGAGTGTTTTTATGAAAACTAATTACAATTTAAGAAAAGTTACTTTAAAGGATTCTTCAAAAGAACATATTGAGAAAAAAATCAATAAATTAGAGAAATTCTTTTCTAATGATGCTGAGGTTACTCTGAAATTTATTTTAGAAAACAACAGCATTACTGCTGAAATTACAATTAAAGATAAATCTACTGTTTATCGTGCTGAGGATAACCAAATTAATTTAATTGATGCTTTTGATAATGCATTTGATAATATAATCAGAAGAATAAGAAAACAGAAAACCAAATTAAAAAGTCGTCTCCGTTCTACTTCTTTTGATGAGTTTTTTGCCACAGAAGAAAGTTTAGTTGATGAAGATTTTGAAGTTATTCGTTCAAAAAAGTTCTATTTACAGGCAATCTCTGTTGACGAAGCAATTTTGCAAATGAACCTGATTGGTCACCAATTCTTTATTTTTGAAAATATTGATAACGGTGCAATAAGCGTTGTATACAAAAGAAAAGACGGAAAGTACGGTTTGATAGTTACCGAATAACTAAAATTAACAGACGGCAGTTTTATTGCCGTCTGTATTTATGAGGATAAATATGAAATCTTTTATAATTAACCAAAATGACTCTGAGCAAAGGCTAGACAAATTTGTTTCAAAAACAGCACCGTTGTTACCAAAAAGCCTGTTATACAAATATATTCGTTTAAAAAGAATCAAAGTTAACAGGAAGCGTGCTGAAATTTCAACTAAACTTAATGTCGGTGATATTATTGATATGTATATTAACGATGAGTTTTTTGAAAACAAACCAAGAACTTATGATTTTATATCTGCCTCTAAAAAACTAAACATTATTTATGAAGATGAAAACATTATTTTAATAGATAAACCTGAGGGCCTAATTGTTCATCCAGATAAAAATGAACATAACGACACTTTAATTACTCGAATTCAGCGTTATTTATATGAAAAAGGCGAATATAAGCCCGAAGAAGAAAACTCTTTTACGCCTGCTTTGGCTAATAGAATTGACAGAAATACAGGCGGTATTGTTATAGCTGCAAAAAATGCCGAAACACTCAGAATATTGAATGATAAAATCAAACTCCGTGAAATTGATAAATATTATTTATGTTTGGTACACGGTATTTTGAATAAAAAAAATGATACTTTAACCGCTTATCTCAGCAAAAACGAAGAGAAGAATATAGTTAAAGTTTCTGATAAATCATTTCTAAATTCTAAAACAATAAAAACAAAATATAAAGTATTAAAAGAAAAAAACAATATTTCACTGCTTGAAATTAAGTTACTCACCGGAAGAACCCATCAGATTAGAGCGCATTTTGCTCATATTGGCCACCCTCTGGTAGGCGACGGAAAATATGGAAAAAATAACCTCGACAAGAAAAAAGGATTTATTCATCAAGCGCTTTATTCTTATAAATTAAAGTTTAATTTTAAGACAGAATCAGCTATTTTAGAATACTTAAACGGAAAAGAATTTCAAGTAGAAAATGTTTGGTTTGCTAGCCTAAAAGAGATTTAGATTTTTTCTCAATACATACCTGTAAATCCACCAAAATGGTTTCATCGCCGATAACTCTTACGCACCCCCACGGAACAACAATGTTCCCCTTTCGCCCCAGCAGCCCGAAAAATCTTAACCTGCCACGCAAAATGAGTGAATTTATCTGACCTGTTACTTCGTTAATTTCAATATCATATATTTCACCAAGTCTTGAAGCATCAATTATTGAAATAACATCTTTATCAAATAAATTGTTAAGATTTATCATAAAATCACCAATAAATATTATGTTTAAATAAAATCAAAAATACCGATAGGTTTTAACCTATCGGTATTTTTATGAATTTAAAATAGAATAAGAATTTAATTCAAAGTCATTAAAAACCTTTGAATATTTTGTTTTATATTTTGCCATTATTTCATAAGGATTATTATCTTTACCGTGTATATCTGAGCCGATAAAATGTGCATAACCGTTTTTATATAAAGACAATGCTTTTCTACGAGAAGAAAACGTTAAAAATGCTTCAATATTAATCTGATAAAGAATATCTTTCTTGAATAATCTTTGCAAAAAATAACTTGAATATCGGTTAATATGTGCAATAATAGGATTTATCCCTAATGCAATAATTTCATCAATAGCATCATAATGCCAAAAAGTCCAATTAACATTCATAGGCATTTCAAGCAACAAATAATTTGTATCGCCTATACACAACTTTCTTAAATCATTTTTAAACAAATCAACTTGCAAATTAACCTCTGCTGCTTTGATTATTTCAATATTAATATTTTTAGCCGTTAAAGTATTTTTCAAAGCATTATAACCAGCATCTCTGCGGTCTAAAAACTCACTTAGGTTATCCTTATTATTATAAAAATGAGGTGTAGCGACAATTTTTTTTACGCCTGCTTTTTCAGCCATTCTAATTTGCTGTAAAGATGTGTTAATACCGTTGCTGCCATGATCAACGTTTGGTAAAATATGCGCATGTAAATCTACCATAATTAATCTTTGTTTTTCTCTTCCTCAGAAGAATTCTGTTTATATTGGTCATAATAACTTTCTGAATAACCGTAAGAATAACCGTAATTAGATTTGAAATTGTATTTTTTGTTAATAGCAGCAGCTGGAACTGCGTTCATAATACAACCTATAAGATTAATGCCGGCTTGTTCAACAGATTGTTTTATACTCTCAATTTCTTCACTTCTAGTATTTTCACAATTAACTACATTAATAACACCCATAGTTTTTGAGCCTACAATTGCGGCATCGGTAACAAGACCTAACGGCGGTGAATCAATAAAAATATAGTCAAATAATGGAGTACAATCATTTAAAAGTTTCTCCATATTTTTCGATATTAACAACTCAGTCGGATTAGGAGGAATTGTACCTGCGGGCAAAACATAAAGATTACTAATATCTGTTTTATAAATGCTAGGAGTTTCATCATTAATGCTCGCTAAATAGTCAGATAAACCAGGTCTAGACTGAATTTTCATATATCTATGAACTGCAGGTTTTCTTAGGTCGGCGTCAATTACAAGAATTTTAGCGCCTGTTTGAGCAAATGTTATTGCCAAGTTTAAACAAGTAGTAGTTTTGCCGTCACGCGGAGCAAAACTTGTAAATACAATTGAATTTTTCTTTTCATTTGAATCAAGCATAAACATCAAATTTGTTCTTGTAGCCTTAAATGCCTCTATTACGTTAAAATGCGAATTCTCGTTTATGATTGAATTTCGCATAAATCTTGTGTTTTTCTTATTTGACATTTTTATAACTCCTCTATATTAGGAATAATACCTATTATCGGTATATCCGGGAATGTTTCTGCAAAATCTTGCTCTGAGTCAATCTTTGTATCAAGTATATCAATTATAACAACTGCAACAGATGAAATAACAAGACCTGCTAACAAACCTAAAATAATAAATGTTTTATTATCAGGATATGATTGAGACGACGGTAAATTGGGTTCATCCACTGTTTCAACACCGGATTTTTCAATGATTTTTTCAATTTGTGTCTTTGAATTTTTCACAAATGAAGCATTAATTTTTTGTGCATCAGTCGGGTCTTCACATTCAACATCAATCTGCACAATTACTGTATTATTAACTACCGAAGCAGAAACAATATTTGAAAGTTGTTTTTCTGAATATTTTCTGTCAATATCAAGATACACCAAATGCGCAACCGAGCGACTTTTTATTATTTCAACAACATTGTTTACAAGTGATTCTGCAGCAGAAATATCAGAAGAAGAAATTTTATTTTCATAGCCACTAACTTGCGAGTTGTTAATATACAATGTGCTAGTAGAAGTATAAAGCGGAGTCAAACTGAAAAAACTGTAACAAAAAGCCAAACCGGCACACACTATAGCAGATAGTATTAAAACCCATAATTTTCTAATTAACAAATGGACAAGTTCAAAAATGTTTATTTCCAAAATATATCCTCCTCAATAAACATAATACAAGTTTATTATACAATAGAATTAATAAAAAGTCAACGATTTTAACTTAAACATTAAATAAAAAATGCACTACATCTCCGTCTTTCATTGCATATTCTTTTCCCTCGCTGCGAAGAAGTCCTTTTTCACGCACAGTCGCCATTGTTCCGTATTTTACTAAATCTTCATAAGATACTACTTCTGCTCTAATAAAACCTTTTTCAAAATCTGTATGAATAACACCTGCCGCTTGCGGTGCTTTTGTGCCGTTTTTTATTGTCCACGCTCTTACTTCCGGCTTGCCTGCGGTCAAGTAAGAAATTAAACCGAGCAAAGAATAGCATTCTTTTATAAGTCTGTCAAGTCCGGAAGAAGTCAAATTTAGTTCAGATAAAAATAATTCTTTTTCTTCTTGTTCCATTCCCGAAAGTTGTGATTCCAACTCAGCACAAATCGGTAAAACACCTGCCTTTTCACTTTTTGCGATTTCTTTTACAGAATTGTATCTTTCGTTATTTTCAATACCGGAAATAAAGTCATCTTCACTCATATTGCAAGCATAAATAACTGGCTTTGAAGAAAGTAATGCAATAGTTTTTAAAATCTCCTGTTCGTCTGCATCCATTTCAATCGAACGCGCAGGTTTTCCCTCTTGAAGATGAGCGATTAATCTTGACAAAAAATCAACTTCTTTTTGCAAAGACTTGTCACCTTTTAATAATTTAGTAGATTTTTCTTTTCTACGCTCAACCATTTCAATATCAGAAAAAATCAATTCAAGATTAATCGTTTCAATATCCCTTTTTGGGTCTATCGAACCGTCTACATGAACAATATCGCCGTTTTCGAAGCATCTTACTACATGAACAACCGCATCGGTTTCTCTTATGTGTGATAAAAACTTATTACCTAGTCCTTCGCCTTTTGAAGCACCTCTTACAAGTCCTGCTATATCAACAAATTCAATTACAGCAGGTGTGACTTTATCAGGCTCAAACATCTGCGTTAATTTATCAAGCCTTTCATCAGGAACGCAAACCATACCAACATTAGGTTCAATAGTGCAAAACGGATAGTTTGCGGCAGATGCACCTGCATTAGTAATAGCGTTAAATAAAGTTGATTTTCCAACATTTGGAAGCCCTACTATACCAAGTTTCATAAATTATTTTCCTTTTCCTTATCTTAATTTTTTAAAAAATCTTTTTAAAATATCGCTGCATTCTTCCATCATTATGCCCGAAACTACTTTCGGTCTGTGGCAAAAATCAAGGTCAAACATAGATATTACAGAACTTACAGCACCCATTTCTTTATCTTTTGCACCGTAAATTACTTTATTTATTCTTGTATTAATAATTGCACCTGCACACATAGGGCAAGGTTCAAGTGTTACATAAATATCGCAACCGTCAAGTCGCCAACTGTTTAAATTTTTGCAAGCGTCGCTTATTGCTTCAATTTCGGCGTGAGAAATGACATTTCGCTTTTTTTCGCGTAAATTTCGTCCCCTGCCTACTATTTTTCCGTCTTTAACAACAACAGCACCTACCGGTACTTCCATATCATCAAAACTTAAATAAGCAAGATTTAACGCTTCTTTCATATACAACTCATATTCCATAAATTCAAGCCCTGTTAAAAAGTGATAAATAGCACATAAATAAAATAAAAACAATTATAGTCGGGTTAAATAACATTCTAAAAAACTTAGAAGCATTTGATAAATTAGTAACTTGTTTATTCATGATTTTAAACGCTTTTAATTTTTTAAGAAAAACAAAACTTAAAATGCCTATTATCAGAACTGCATAAATAACTATCGCTGCTGCCCAAAAATAAGTTTTGCTTAGTTCATTAAGCAACAGTGCCAATGCGTTATTTAAGAAATGTGCAATTATTCCTACCCATATTGACTCTGTTACCACAAAAGATATGCCAAGTGCAATTCCTACCAAAAAAGCAAACGGAATTTGAACAAAGTTCTGATGAAAAAATGCAAAAAGCAACGCCGAAATTATTATCGCAGGAGTATCTCCGTATTTTCGTAAACTGCCTAAAATCACACCTCTAAAAGTAAATTCCTCAATAAGAGCAGGTATAAGTGCGGAATTAACTAGTATAAACAACAGTTCAAACCGGTTATTGTAACCGTTATCACCGATTTCAGGTTGAACAGGAGTAAAATTAAACACTGTTTCTAAAATCTTATCAAAAATTCCTGTTGCATAATTGGCTATCATAGCCATTCCTAAAACAAAAAAAATCATCAAAAACCAATACTTATTCGGCTTGTTAAACCTAGCAGTAACATGTATAGGCTCTTTTGTAGCACATTTTATTAATAAAATCGGAAAAACAAACGCAATTGTCATAATAGCGGAATTAAAAAAGTACCCGTAATAATTATCGTTAAATATTTTTACTATTTTGTTTGTGTTGTTTCCGTTTACATAAAGTAATGCATAAATAAAATTACTTGCAAAGAATATTACAAGATAAGACAATAACAAAGCAAGCCCAATTAACAAACTGCTTTTAAAAATATCGTGTTTTTCTTGTTTTAATGAAAAATTCATACTAATTATCCTTAAAAAACTCTAAATTTTGATATAAATCAACCCTCTCAAAACTTGTTTTTGCAAATTTAACAGGGTTAATTTTAGGTCGCTTGCCTCTTGCCATTCTCACTAAATACCTTGTGCCGATATAAAACGGCGCAATCGGCATAAGAATTTTATGCTTTTTGCAAGGTTTCCAAGCAATTTTGCAAAACTTTGATAAACTTTTAAAAACTGAGCCGTTCTCGCCCCTATCCATTGTAATAGCAGAACTACCATAGCGTGATTCCAAAGAATTAAATCCAAAATTTCCGCTTGTGATAATATCTTTTAATAAAGCTTCGCAGAATTCATCTTGAATATCTGAAAAATAACCATAGTTTGGCAAATCAAAATATTTACAAGAAATTTTAGAAAGCGTTTTCGCTGTCTTTAACAAACCTGCTTTTTTAAAGATTTTTAAGATATTATCAACATTATTCTTATAGTCATCGCTTGAATAATATGCTGAAAAATCGCACAAATGACGAAGCCCAATACCGCCTCTTTGAATGTGATTTACAATATGAAGAACAAGAAGCAATGCGTGGGTCGTTTCATCAGGTCCGTAAAAACAATAACCATCGAAATTATAGCGCTTTACATTATTAATTGCGTTTTTTAAATAATTCTTAATGAATGTGCCTGAATTGTTTTCAGGTACATACCAAAACCGATGATGCATTTCAATTTCTACACCGTCAAACTCATAGCACCAATGCTTATCATCATCCGTAGAAGTAAGTTTAATACCATTTTCATTTAAAACTATGTTTGCTTTTTTAAAATCCGAAAAATCTATATATAAATCTATATCACCAGTTTCACGAAGTTCTGATTTTTTATAATAATAGGCAGAGCAAAAACCTTTAAAAACAAAATATTTTATATTGTTATTTTCAAGTAATGCGGTTAATTCTTTCTGTACATTTAAAACATTTTCTCTAATGGTTAATTTCCTGCTCGCCAAATAGAGCCATTTCATATACACTTCTTCACTGATAAGTTTTTGAAATTCGGGAATTTTATCAAAAACAAACATATTAACGGCATTCTTATCGGAAATTTTAAAAAGCCTATTAAAATCAACATCAGAAAAATCAACTTTTAAATCATTTCCGCCGATACTGTTTTTCAGTAACTGCAAAATTATTTTTTCTTCTCTGCTGAATTCAACCATCTTTTCACCGCCTATTTTAATATGATAACATATTTTTTGCTTTTTTACAACTAAAAAATGATATATGTACAATCTTTATTTACATATATTCTATCATGAGGAGTGATACTTATGTTTTTTGAATTTATAAAGTCTATATTTAATTCTTTATTTATGATTTTACATATTAATCAAACAAACGAATTTCCAAAGGCGTTGTCAAAAGAAGATGAAGCAAAATACTTAGAACTTTATGAAAAAAACGGCGATATTTACGCTAAAAACAAGTTAATTGAACATAATTTGCGTTTAGTTGCACACATAATTAAAAAATATTATTCGGTAGGTTACGACCAAGATGATTTAATTTCAATCGGTACAATAGGACTTATAAAAGCAGTAAATTCTTATACAAGCGATAAAGGAACACGCCTCGCTACATACGCTTCAAGATGTATTGAGAATGAAATACTTATGCATTTCAGAGCATCAAAAAAAACTAACGGAGATGTTTATATGTCTGACCCCGTTGACATAGATAAAGATGGAAACACTCTTGCACTGATAGATATTATTTCTGACAACACAAATATTGTTGATGATATAGAATTAAAAATCAAAACCGAAAAACTTTATAAAAAAATTGATGAATGTCTTGATAAAAGAGAAAAAGATATAATTTTTATGCGTTACGGTTTAATGGGATACCCTGAACTTACACAGCGTGAAATTGCTAAAAGATTGGGTATTTCTCGTTCTTATGTATCAAGAATTGAAAAAAAAGCATTAACTACCTTATATAAAAATATGAAATAAAATTACTTTATTGTTGATATTTTTGAAAAGTAATGGTAAAATAGTGTATAAATAGAATTCAAGGAGTTCAAAATGAGTACCATTATTTTAATTTTAACGCTGTTTTCTTGCATATCAGCAATTATAACAGTTTTTTTAAAGAAAGATTTTAATGTATTGCAAAAAATCAATGCAGTAATATATTTGTTTTTTGTAACTGCTTTTATTTCACTTTTATCTTCTGTAATAAATTATTTAAAAACAAGTTTTGTTGTTGATTATTCTTATATTGATATATTAAACAGTCTGTTTATGCTGACAACTTTTATCGGAGCAGTAATAATAACTGTCGGTAACTTTTATAAAAACAAAAATTTTCAAAAATATGCTTATAGATTGTATGATATTGGGATAGTAGTTTTCGCAGTTATTATGACGATAAACATATTGTATTCAAATTATTCGTTTAAATATATGCTTGCTGTTCTTATCTTATCTTCGGCGTTAAATATATCAATGATGATAAATTCAAGCGAAAATCTCAAAAGCCTTGCTTCAAAATCAATATATTTTATTTCAAATTTCTTACTTGGTGTATTTTGGTTAGTATGTATTGTTACTTTTTTTAACAGACTTACAAATATTTCATCTAATGTAGTTATTTTTATTATAATGACTCTTATTTTATCTTTTAACGGTTTAGTATTCGGACTTATTACAGTAAAAAAAGAAAGCAGTAAAAAATGAAAAAAACAGCAATTATCGGCGGAGGCGCTTCGGGACTTTTTTGCGCAATTATGCTTTTGGAAAGCGATAGTCCTGTGCAGGTAACTATATTTGAAAAAATGAACAGAGTCGGCAAAAAAATTCTTGCAACAGGCAACGGAAGGTGCAATATCACAAACGAGAATGCCGACAAAATTGACCGATTTTACGGTGAAAATCCTATTTTTCCAAAAGAGATTTTACAAAACTTTACCCCGCAAAATTTGATAGATTATTTATCAAAAAGCGGATTGATTTTGCGAAAAGAAAATGATAAATATTACCCGTTTTCCGAACAGGCAGGAACTGTTTTGGACTTTTTAAGATTAAAATGTGAAATTCTAGGCGCAAAGATTTTAGTAAACAATAAAATCGAAAGAATAAAGAAATCAAACGGCAAATTTATTATAAACGGGCAGGAATTTGATTATGTTGTAATTGCCAGCGGCGGAAAATCCAGCCCGCACTTAGGGTCTGACGGCAGCGGTTACAAACTTTTAGAAAGTTTCAACCATAAAATAACTCCGCTCTTTCCTGCTATTACACAAATTAAAACTGAAAACAAATATACAAAGCAACTAAAAGGAATAAAGGCTGACGCTAATCTCTCTATATTTGTGAAAAACGCGCTTATTCGAACAGATTTTGGACAAGTTTTATTTGCAGATTACGGAATTTCAGGACCTCCTGCTTTTCAACTTTCCCAAGTTGCGGCAAAAAACTATAACAATAACTGTTATATAAGTTTAGATTTTATGCCCGATTTTTCAGTTAAGCAAATAAAAAACCAAATATACAAAATAATTAAAAATCCTTTTACTTATCCTATTACAGCAGAAAATCTATTGACCTTAATGCTAAACAAACGGCTTGGTCAAGTAATAATAAAATTTTGTGGAATAAACATTAATCAAGATATTTATGAACTAAGCGATAAAAATATTGAAGAAATTTCATATAAAATCAAGAATTTTAAATTAAAAGTAACAGGTGTAAACGGATTCAATAACGCTCAAATTACCGCCGGCGGTGCAAATACAGACGAATTTGATTCTAACACTTTGGAA
Source organism: Oscillospiraceae bacterium (assembly GCA_902773485.1). Taxonomy (GTDB): domain Bacteria; phylum Bacillota; class Clostridia; order Oscillospirales; family Acutalibacteraceae; genus RUG11462. Next base: position 2,395 of record CACYEQ010000136.1, on the reverse strand, counting down.
TCAAAACTTGTAAATAATCTTTATGCTTGCGGTGAAATTCTAGATGTAAACGGCGATTGCGGAGGTTTTAACCTTCAATGGGCATTTTCTTCTGCCTATGCAGTTTCAAAAGCAATAAGCGGTGATGCAGAATGATAAAAATCAGTAATATAAAAATGCCAATATCGTATAATGATGCTGACATTATTAAATATATTTGCAAAAAACTAAAAATTAAGGCAAAACACATTATATCTTTTGATCTCTTAAAGCGTTCTCTGGATGCAAGAAAAAAAGATGATATTAAATACATATTATCAGTAAAAGTAAAACTTAATATTGACGAGAACTTAGTGTTAAAACATATAAAAACCAATTATATTTCGGCATATTTTGAAGAAAAGTATCAATATATAACCGAAAACAACTCAGATCAAAAGGTTGTAATTATAGGTAGCGGACCTGCCGGACTTTTTTGTGCATACACGCTTATTAAGTGCGGAATAAAACCCATTATTATAGAACGAGGCGAAAAGGCAGAAGACCGAATTAAATCTGTTAATAAATTCTTTGAATGCGGAATATTAAACTTACAGTCAAATATACAATTCGGCGAAGGAGGAGCAGGAACTTTTTCAGACGGAAAATTAAATACCGGTATTAAAGACAAAAGAATTAAACTTGTTTTAGAAATTTTTGTAAAATTCGGCGCTCCAAAAGAGATTTTGTATGATCAGAAACCGCATATAGGTACCGACATTTTAAGAAATGTTGTTATTAATTTCAGAGAATATATTGAGAATAACGGCGGAAAGTTCTTTTTTAATACTCAATTTACCGACTTTTTTTCAGAAAAAAGTAGAATTAAATCAGTAACCGTTTTAAAAGACGGAATTAAAAGCCAAATCGATTGTGATTCTCTTGTATTAGCAATCGGTCACAGCGCGAGAGATACTTTTTATAAACTATTTGAAAACAAAATAAACTTGAAACAAAAACCATTTGCTGTTGGGGTTAGAATTGAGCACAAACAAGAATTGATAAACAGAATACAATATGGATATGAATATAATAATTCAAATTTGCCTGTTGCCGATTACAAAACTGCTGTTCACTTGCCAAACGGTCGCTCGGTTTATACTTTTTGTATGTGCCCGGGTGGATATGTTGTAGGTGCTGCAAGCGAGCAAAACAGAGTTGTAGTAAACGGAATGAGCAACTTCAAGCGAGATAATGAAAATGCAAACAGTGCTTTATTGGTTAATGTTTTGCCTGCTGATTTCAAATCTGATTTTCCGCTGGCCGGCATAGAATTTCAAAGAAAAATTGAAGAAAATGCTTATAATGTTTCAAATAATTATTTCGCACCTTATCAAACTGTCGGCAGTTTTGTTTTTGGAAAAAGTGTAAATTCAAATATAAATCCTACTTATAAGCCGGGCGTTACAGAATGTGATTTAAACATAATATTTCCCGAGTTTATTACAAATTCTTTAAAGGAAGGAATTTTGCTTATTGACCGAAAACTTAAAGGTTTTGCCGATGAAAATGCAATTTTAACCGCACCGGAAACTCGAAGTTCATCTCCTGTAAGAATTATTAGAAATTCTGAATTTATGACAGATACAGTTTTAGGAGTTTTCCCTTGCGGTGAGGGTGCAGGATATGCAGGCGGAATTACTTCTGCCGCGGTAGACGGCATTAAAGTTGCTGAGGCAGTTTTAAAATATAAATAATTGAATAAGTCTGTATTTTTGGCTAAAAATAATTTTGGTGAATGATATTGACTTATTTTTTATGTTTCTTTTTCTTTTCATTTTTCGGTTGGATTCTCGAAGAAATATATTACTTCTTAAAGAATAAAAAATTCATTAACAGAAAAACAATGAAATTTTTGCCGCTCTGCCCTGTTTACGGATTTGCGGTAACAATAGTTTTATTAAATAAACCGTTACTATTTAACAGTAAAATTCTATATTTTTCATTTGGATTTATAATTTGTTCCGCTGCTGAATATTTGTTTAATTCTTTTTTTAAAGAAAAGTTCAATTTAAAAATATGGGATTATTCTAAAAATATTCTCAACCTTCAAGGAAACATCTGCATAACTTATTCTTTAATATGGGGGTTTTTATCATTAATTATATTAAACTTTTCTGAAAAAATATTATTCTTCTTTTCAGCATTTCCAAATATATTAACCTATTTTCTTATATTTTTATTTATTAATGATTTACTTGAAAGTTATAATCTTTTCAAGAATAACACAATTAAGCAAATAAACATATACTGTCAAGCAATTAAAGAATATTAAAAGAACTTCTCGTTTGAGAAGTTCTTTTTTGGTGCCGGAAGCGGGGGTCGAACCCGCACGGTATCGCTACCACTGGATTTTGAGTCCAGCACGTCTGCCAAT
>CACYEQ010000135.1 GCA_902773485.1 Oscillospiraceae bacterium | reverse complement strand
GCAAACGCTCTTTTAAATGAAAATATGCAAGAACATTTAGGAAAGGTGATTAATGATGCTAAATCCTGTAATTGGAAAATTGATTAATTCTTATGAAAGCCGTTATCAGTTGGTAACTGATATTGCAAAACTTGCAAGAAAAATTTCCGAAAAAGCGGACGAAGAGGGTAAAGTTTTAGTAGAAAAACCTGTTAATACCGCTATGGATGAAATTTATTCAAGAATTGAAGACTAATTTTTTATTTTATTGAAAAAGTCAGGATTATAATTAATCCTGACTTTAATGCTTTAAAAGGAGTTGAATTATTTGGTGAATAAATCTTTAATAGCAGGCGTTTTTGTTGAAAAAACAACGCTTAATTTTGATAAGATGTTTACCTATTCGGTTCCTTTTGATTTTGCCCAAAAAGTTTTTTTAGGTCAGCGTGTTTTGGTGCCATTCGGCAACGGCAATAAAAAAAGGCAAGGCGTAATTGCAAAAATAGAAAAACAAAAAAACAACGATAAAAAGTTGAAACCGCTTTTTGAACTTGTTGATGAAAAACCGCTTGTTACCGATGAGGCAATGAAGTTAGCACAGTTTATTTCCGACCGAACTTTTTGTACTTTTTATGAGGGGCTTCGCCCTATGATTCCGATAGGAATTAATGTTAAAGTGGTTTCATCTTATATTTTGAAAAAAGAATATGATGAGATTAATTTTGATGAATTGTCGGAAGATGAAAAAACAATAGTAAATTGTCTTGCAAATGCAAAGGGCGAGGTTAAAGAGAAAAAACTTTTAGAAATTTTAGGTTTAAACTCTAATAAGATTTTTGAAAATTTGATTAAGAATAATATCATTGAAACAAAAGAAAGTTCTGTAAGGCGAGTAGGCGATAAAACGCTGAAAATGGTTAAACTTTATGATGATTTTGATGAAAACGACCTTGCAAAATTCACTTTAAAACAACAAACAGTTGTAAACTTTTTAACCGAGTGTGGCTCAGCTTCAATTAAAGAAGTTTCTTATTTTACAGGTGTTTCGCCTGCAACTGTAAACACTATGATTAAGCAGCAAAAGTTAGATACATTTGATGCGGAAGTACTTCGTTCACCTTATGAGTTTAATGATGAGGGTGAAATGAGTGAAATAGTGCTAAGCGATGAACAGCAGTTAACTTTTGATAAAATCAAGGATGATATGCACTCGGAAGAAGGCAAAACAGGATTGCTTTTCGGAGTTACGGGTTCAGGTAAAACGCAGGTGTTTTTAAAAGCGATTGACTGTTGTTTAAACGCAGGAAAAAATGCAATAGTTATGGTGCCTGAAATTGCACTCACTCCGCAAACTATGAGCATTTTCAGTCGTCGTTACGGTAAAAGAATTGCAGTTTTTCATTCGGCAATGAGTTTAGGTTCTCGAACCGATGAGTGGAAACGAGTTAAAAACGGCGAAGCAAAAATTGCTATCGGCACACGCTCGGCGGTATTTGCGCCTATGGAAAATATAGGTCTAATAATTATGGATGAGGAGCAGGAGCATACCTATAAATCCGAATCTACACCCCGTTTTCACGCTCGTGATGTTGCGAATTTCAGAAGTCGATATAATAAATGCTTGTTTTTAATGGCTTCGGCAACGCCGAGTGTTGAAACATATTCGCTTGCAAAAAACGGTTTTTATTCGCTTTATACTCTTAAACAAAGGTACGGCAATGTAACGCTTCCCAAAGTGCAAACCGCAAATATGAAAGAGCAGTATAAAAAAGGTAATTTTGGTATTTTCAGCGATATTTTGTGTAAAGCGATAAAAGAAACTTTCGAAAATAAAAAGCAGTCGATAATTCTATTAAACAGAAGAGGCTACCATGTGGTAGTAACCTGTACAAACTGCGGGACAGTAAAAAAATGCCCGAATTGCAGTATTTCAATGACTTATCATACCGCAAACAACAGAATGATGTGCCACTATTGCGGTTATTCCGAGCCGTACAGTGAAAAATGCTTGGTTTGCGGTGAGAAAAATGTAAGACTTTCGGGTTTTGGTACTCAAAAAGCGCAAGAGGAACTGCAAACGCTATTGCCGGATTTGAGAATACTTCGAATGGACGCCGATACAACTATGACCAGATTTTCGCACGAAAAAAATCTTACTGCATTCAAAAACGGCGAATATGATGTAATGATAGGCACTCAAATGGTTGCAAAAGGGCTAGATTTTCCGAATGTTACGTTGGTAGGCGTAATCAACGCCGACCAGTTGCTTTACGGCAATGATTTCAGAGGGTATGAAAAAACCTTTTCTCTTTTAACACAAGTTATAGGCAGGTCGGGCAGGAGTGAAGAGGGAACAGCGGTTATTCAGACAATTTCGCCTGATAATGAGATTATTACGCTTTCAAAAAGTCAAGATTACGAGCGGTTTTATGAAACTGAAATTCTACAAAGAAAACTGCTTAAATACCCGCCTTATTGTGACCTTTGCGTAATAGGTTTTTCGGGAGTTTCAAAAGAAAATACTTATAATTTTGCAAAAGATTTTTTCAGCGAACTTAAAAATCACATTGAAACCGATTATAAAAATTTGCGGTTGATGATTTTAGGGCCGAGTCTTTGTAGCATTCCTAAAATCAATAATAAATATAGATATAGAATTATAATAAAATGTAAAAACAGCAAAGTTTTTCGAGAACTTATTAAAAAATTGATTGTTTCCTCGAATAAAAAAGGAAAGTATAAGAATATTTTGGTGTTTGCCGATGTAAATCCCGAAAATATTATTTAAAAAAAGGAGAAAACTATGATTAGAGAAATTATAAAAGAGGGCGACGAGGTTTTAAGAAAAGTTTGCCACAAGGTTGAAAGATTTGATTTCAGACTGCACTCGCTTCTTGATGATATGTATGAAACAATGAAAGAAAGCGACGGTGTCGGCCTTGCGGCTCCGCAAATCGGCATTTTGCGAAGAGTTGTTGTAATAGATATAGGCGATGGAAAAATAGAACTTGTAAACCCTGAAATCGTTAAAGTTTCGGGTGAGCAAACAGGTCAGGAGGGTTGCCTTTCATGTCCGGGAAAATGGGGAATAGTTACCCGACCTATGAAAGTTACCGTAAAAGCACAGGACAGATACGGAAAAGAAATTAAAATAAAAGGAACCGAACTTTTAGCCCGTGCGCTTTGTCACGAAATAGACCATTTAGACGGAGTTTTGTTCTTAGATAAAGCAACTTTTGAAGATAAGGAGTAATTTATGAATATTGTTTTTATGGGAACGCCTGATTTTGCGGGTGAGTCGCTAAAAGCACTTTATAATGAAAAGTATAATATTTCGGCGGTGTTTACAAAACCTGATATGCCGGTAGGCAGAAAGCATATTATGACACCACCCGAAGTTAAAGTTATTGCAAATGAACTTATTATTCCCGTTTTTCAACCATCAACGCTAAAAGACGGTGAGGCACTAAAAATTTTAAAAGAATTAAATCCAGATTTAATTGTTGTTGTCGCTTACGGCAAAATTTTACCGAAAGAGATTTTAGATTTACCGAAATACGGCTGTATTAATGTTCACGCTTCGCTTTTGCCGAAATACAGGGGTGCTTCGCCTATTCAATGGGCAATAGTCAGCGGTGAAAAGGTAACAGGCGTTTCAACAATGTATTTAAACGAGGGTATGGACACGGGCGATATTTTGCTTACAGCCAAAACTGAAATTTATGATAACGAAACCGCCGAAACTCTTTGGGACAGATTGGCAAAACTTGGTGCTGAACTTCTTTTAAAAACGGTTAAGGGATTGGAAGAAAACTCGATTACACCGATTAAACAAGATGAGAAAAAAGCCACTTATGCGCCGATAATTAAAAAGAGTGACGGACTTATTGACTGGTCAAAATCCGCTTTTGAAATTAATTGTAAAATCAGAGGACTTCATAATTGGCCGGTTGCATTTACAAAGTTAAACGGTAAAATATTAAAAGTTTTCTCTGCCGAAATTGTAAATAAAAACGGAAAAGCAGGCGAGATTTTGAAAAATGATACAGAAATTATCGTCGCTTGCGGAGAAAACGCTCTTAAAATCAACGAACTTCAATTAGAAGGCTCAAAACGAATGAAAACCGCCGACTTTTTAAGAGGCAAGAAAATTAATGATAAATTTTTGGGAGATGAATAATTATGCCGATGTTTTATTATTTCGACCCTATGTATTTTTTGTTTGCCTTACCGGGTTTGCTAATAGCACTTTACGCTCAGGCAAAGGTAAAATCAAATTATGCAAAATACAGTAATATGTTTGCTCATAATAATATGACCGGTGCCGATGCCGCAAGAGAAATTTTGCAAAAAAATGGCATAACCGATGTTCAGGTAAAAAGAATTGAGGGTAATTTAACTGATAATTTTAACCCGAAAGATAAAACTATTTACTTGTCTGACGGGGTTTACGGCTCAAATACTGTTTCTGCAATCGGTATTGCTTCTCATGAGGCAGGTCACGCTGTTCAGCACGCAGTAGATTATACGCCGATAAAAATTCGCTCGGCGATGGTTCCTGTTTGTAATTTTGGTGCCGGCATCAGCCCTGTTTTGATTATTCTGGGTTATATTTTCAGCATTTGGCAGTTGCTTTATTTGGCGCTGGGCGTATTTTTACTTTCGGTATTGTTCCAACTTGTAACTTTGCCTGTCGAGTTTGATGCTTCAAGAAGAGCGTTAAAAGCGATTGAGGGCTACTCAATGTTAAACGAAAATGAGTTAAAAGGTGCAAAAAAAGTACTCTCGGCTGCAGCTTTAACCTATGTTGCGGCACTTTTGCAGTCGCTCTTGATTTTTATTTATTACTTCTTGCGTTTTTCGGGCAGCAGGCGGAATTAGGCTTATGGCAAATGCAAGAAAAACCGCAATCAACATTTTGTTGAAAATTGAAACTGATAAAGCATATTCTAATATAACGGTTGATAAAATTTTTCGAGAATGTGCATTATCCGAACAAGATAAAGCGTTTGTAACAAAATTGGTTTACGGGGTTTTGGAGAAAAAATTAACGCTTGAATATGTTGTTGGTTTATATTCAAAAACACGATTTAAAAAAATTCGCCCGTTTATTTTAATTTCGCTTAAAACCGCTCTTTATCAGATATTATTTATGGATAAAATTCCCGATTCGGCGGCGGTAAACGAAACGGTGAATATCGTAAGAAATTCTAAATACCGCAGTCTTTCGGGTTTTGTAAACGCTGTTTTGCGTTCGTTTTTGCGAGATAATAAAAAAATAAAATATCCCGATGATAAAAAAGAGTATTTAAGTGTAAAATATAATCTTGATAGCAGTTTAGTGGATTTGTTTTTACAACAGTATGGCGATGAAACCGAGAACATTTTAAAAGGTTTTGAAAATTTAGATTATCTTTCTCTTAAAGTTAATACACTTAAAATTTCGGTAGATGATTTAGAAAAAGAACTTTTTAAAACGTGCGAGGTTTCCCGTCATCCTTTGTGCGATGAAGTGTTATTGTTAAAAGGGCAGGGTGCAGTACGATCACTTTTTGGGTTTGATGAGGGTTATTTCCATATTCAAGACCCGGCAAGTGCAATTTGTGCAAAAATTGTCGGACTTGCTGACGGCGAAAGAGTGCTTGATTTGTGCGCCGCACCCGGCGGAAAAAGTTTTTCAATTGCTGAGTATATGGGGGATAAAGGCGAAATTTATTCGCTTGATTTATACCCGAAAAAAATAGAATTAATCAAAAAAGGCGCCCGACGACTGGGACTTAAAAGCATAAAAACTTTTGTAAATGATGCATATAAGTTTAATTCTGAATTAGGCAAATTCCACAAAGTTTTGTGCGATTTGCCTTGTTCGGGGCTGGGAATTTTAGGTAAAAAGCCCGAAATTCGTTACAAAAATGTTGCTTTTCTTGACAATTTATCAAAATTACAGTATCATTATTTAGAAATATCAAAGTTATATGTGGAAGTAGGCGGATTTTTGTTCTATTCTACTTGTACGCTGAATATTAACGAGAATCAAAGAATAGCAAAAAAGTTTTTGGAGAGTAATAAAAACTTCGTTCCTTTTTATATTGGCGAGGGTATTAATAAAACCTATTTGGACAACTGTAATACCTTGACTTTGTTTCCGCATATACATAATACTGACGGATTTTTCATATCTGCATTTAAAAGGGTGAGGTGAGTTCTATTTTAGACCTGAAATCTATGAATTTGGGCGAAATTGAACAAATAATTTCATCGTTCTCGCTGCCGAAGTTTCGAGCAAAGCAGATTTACGGCTGGCTTCAAAAAGGAGTCGAGAGTTTTGAAGATATGAAAAATGTCCCTAGCAGTGTTACTGATAGACTTAAAGATAACTATAACATTTCGTATGCGAAAATTCAAAAGAAGTTTTTATCAAATTTAGATGAAACGGTTAAATATTTATTTTCACTTTATGACGGCGAACTTATCGAATCGGTAGTTATGAAGTATAAACACGGTTACAGCATTTGCGTTTCTTCGCAAGTCGGCTGTAATATGGGCTGTAAGTTTTGCGCTTCAACAATCGGCGGTAAAATGAGAAATCTTACCGCAGGTGAAATTTTATCGCAAATATATTCAGCACAGAAAGATTTGGGTGTTCGCATTTCTAATGTAGTTTTAATGGGAATGGGCGAACCGCTTGATAATTTCGATGAGGTAATGAAATTCCTTGAATTAGTCGGTGATGAGGGCGGTCTTAACATAGGCATGAGGCATATTTCACTCTCAACCTGCGGTGTTGTTGATAAAATTTATGAGCTTATGGACAAGGATTTGCAAATTACTTTATCAATTTCGCTTCACGCACCTTTTGATGAACTGCGAAATCAAATTATGCCGATAAATAAAAAATATAATGTGCAAACTCTGATAAAAGCGTGCAGGGAATATACTAGAAAAACAGGCAGGCGTATTTCTTTTGAGTATGCGTTAATAAAAGATTTTAATGATTCGACTTCTTGTGCCGAAGAACTTAAAAATTTACTTTCGGGAATGATTGCACACATAAATTTGATTCCGGCAAATCCTGTTCATAAAAACAAGTATGAAAAACCTGATAAAACATCGGTTTATAAATTTTGCGAGTTGCTGAATAAAAAAGGACTTAACGCAACCGTAAGAAGAACTTTGGGTGCTGATATTGACGCTTCTTGCGGACAACTTCGTGCCAAGCATAAACAGTAAAGGAGGGGTTTTATGGAAATTTTTGCGCAGACTGATATAGGTATGCAAAGACAAATGAATCAAGATTTTGTTAAATACCATCAATTTGATAATGAAACTGCTCTTTTAATAGTTTGTGACGGAATGGGCGGTGCAAAAGCAGGTAATGTTGCAAGCGAAGTAGCATCAAATTCTGTTTATAACACTTTTTTGAAAAAATATAATGTTACAATGAATGATAAGGATTTAAAAACGTTGATGACATCTTCGGTAAACGGTGCGAATCTTGATGTATTTGATTTGGCACAGAACAATGAAGAGTATTACGGTATGGGAACAACCGTTGTTTTTACATTTTTAAGCGCAGGTTACGCTTACACCATTCACGCAGGCGATTCTCGAGCATATCTTATCTATCCTGACAGCATACAGCAAATAACCACTGACCACTCTATTGTTCAGCAGATGATTGAAAATAACATTATAACGGCTGAGGAGGCAAAGCACCACCCGAAAAGAAATGTTATTACAAGGGCGCTGGGCGTTGAAGAATGTCTTGAAACAGATTTTAATATAACAAAACTTGAACAGGATGCAAAAATTATACTTTGTTCCGATGGGCTTTCAAATTTTGTTGAAGATGAAGATATTAAAAGAATCGCAAATGAAAATGACGCAAAAAATATTTGTAAAAAATTGATTGAACTTGCCAATAATAACGGCGGCGGTGATAATATTTCGGTTGCGGTTGCAAAAATTTAAGTAAAGGAGGAGAAAACAGTGGATAGATTTATCGGTAAAAGACTCGACGGCAGATATGAAATAAACGAACTTGTCGGTGCAGGCGGAATGGCAAGCGTTTACAAGGCTTATGATATTATTGACGAGAGAGTAGTTGCAATAAAAATTTTAAAAGAAGAATTTGTTGCAAACGATGAATTTAAAAGAAGATTTAAGAACGAATCAAAGGCTATTGCTGTTTTATCCCACCCAAACATTGTAAAGGTTTTCGATGTTTCTTTTGGTGATGTTTTGCAGTACATCGTAATGGAATATTGCGACGGAATTACATTAAAAGATTATTTAAAACAGAAAGGCGTTATTGATTGGGAAGAGGCCGCTTATTTTACGGTTCAGGTCTTAAAAGCACTTGAACACGCTCATGAAAAAGGCATTGTTCACAGAGATATTAAACCGCAGAATATTATTCTTTTAAAAGACGGCACAATTAAAGTAACCGATTTCGGCATAGCAAGATTCTCCCGAAGCGAACAAAGAACTATAACCGATAAGGCGATAGGTTCTGTTCATTATATAAGTCCCGAGCAGGCACGCGGTGACGCTACCGACGGTAAATCGGATATTTACTCTGTCGGCGTTATGCTTTATGAAATGACTACCGGCAAATTGCCGTTTCAGGCGGATTCGGCAGTTTCGGTTGCTATTATGCAACTTCAAAACGAGCCTGAAAAACCCACTGAATTTAACAGTTCAATACCGAAAGGTCTTGAACAGATTATTTTACTCGCTATGCAAAAAGAGTCTGCTGAGCGTTACCCAACAGCCTTTGATATGCTAAAAGATATTGAAGAAATACGCAGAAATCCTTATGTTCAGTTTGACCATAATTACAGAATAACCCATCAGGGTGGGATGAATATTAATCCTAAAAGCGATATGGAGTATACTGCAAGCGATTATCAGGATTCCGATATTGATGCACCTAAAAAATCAAACACAGTAAAAGTGCTTGCGATTGTTGCGGCTTTATTTGTTATCGCAATGGGCGGTCTTGTGTTCTACTTTTTAAACGATAGCAGCGATAAAACTTTTGTTTGTCCGAATTTTGTAGGAAAAACACTTGAAGAAATTCAGTCGGACTCAAAATATGACGGCTATCAATTTTCAGTTGAATACGGTAAACAAGAGGATTATAAAAACAACCAAGTTTATAATCAAAAACCGTCTGCCGGTACAAAAATGAAAAGCACCTCAAAAATAGTGCTTATTGTAAATAAAATTGACCCGATAAAACTTTCGGATTATAAGAAAATGTCTTATGAAGAGGCAAAAAGTGCTTTGGAAGAGTTGGGTCTTAAAGTTAAAAAAGTTACCAAAAATGATGACGATATAGCGGAAAACTGCGTTATTAAGTCATCGCCATCGGCAAATCAAACAGTAAACAAGGGGGATACCGTAACGCTTTATGTATCTCTCGGACCTGAAAGATATCAAGATACCGTTCCTGATGTTACAGGTCTTTACTATCAAGATGCGATCTCAACATTGAGGGGTAAAGGATTTGAGGTTGATTATGAGAATAATTGGATTTATGATAACAGCTTTACTTACGGATATGTAATTTCTCAGTCGCCTACCGGCAACACAAACGCTTCTTCCGGAGATACTGTAAAAATTTATATCAGTAAGGGTGCTTACTATACAAAAGCAAAAACCACTATCGCACCGCAAACTGAGGCTGAACCCGAAAAAACAGAAGAAGTTGAAAGTGCGGAGGAGTAAATGACAAAAAGCGGAATTATTGTAAAGTCGTTGTCAGGGTTTTACTATGTTAAAACCGATATAGATGTAATAACCTGCAAGGCAAGGGGAAAATTTCGAAAAAAAGAGTTTTCACCGCTTGTCGGCGATAAAGTTAATATTTCTGTTGTGGAAGAAAATGAAGGCGTTATCGATGAGATAACGCCTCGTTTAAATTGTCTTGTTCGCCCTCCTGTTGCAAATATTGACAGGCTTTTTATAATAGTTTCTACCTGCTCGCCCAATCCCAGCGAATTTGTTATTGATAAAATGACAGTAACCGCTCATAACAATAATATCGAGCCGATAATTGTAATTAATAAGAGCGATTTATCTTCGCCTAATGAAATTTATGATATTTATAAAAAATGCGGTTATAAAGTGTTTTGTGTAAGTGCAAAGGAAAATTACGGAATTGAGCAGTTTTTTCCGCTGATAGAAGGAAAACTTTCTGTGTTCTGCGGTAATTCGGGTGTAGGAAAATCAAGCATTTTAAACGCTATCGACAGCCGATTTGACATTGAAACAGGTGAGATAAGCGAAAAATTAGGCAGAGGAAAGCATACCACAAGGCATATTGAACTTTATTCTTCTCATGGCGGTCTTATTGCGGATACGCCGGGATTTTCAAGTTTGGATATGGAGCGAATATCCGTAATAAGAAAAGGCGATTTGCAGTATTGTTTTCCTGAATTTGACCGATTTTTGGGTGAGTGCAAATTTAACTCATGCTCGCATACAAAAGAGAAAGGGTGTGCGGTGCTTACTGCGGTAGAGCAAGGTGAAATTCCGCAATCTCGTATTGAAAGTTACAAAAAACTATATGAAGAAAGTTCTAAGTATAAGGATTGGGAACTATGAGCAGATGCGTAATTGTAGGCGGTGCAGAAATTGAGAATTACGAAAGATTAAAACAGATTCTTTTAAAAGACGACTATTTTATTTTTTGCGATTCTGGGTTAAAGCACTTAAAAGAATTAAGTGTAAAGCCAAATCTAATAGTAGGCGATTTTGATTCTTTCAAGCAACCTGAAACTGATATAAAAATCATAAAATTACCTCACGAAAAAGACGATACCGATACTTTTGCGGCGGTAAAAACAGCGATAAAAAATGGTTTTTGTGATTTTCTTATTATCGGAGTTATCGGTCAGCGTCTTGACCATACTATTGCAAATGTTTCAATGCTGAAATACTTGAAAAACAAAAAAGCAACCGCTAAAATTATTGATGATTATTCTGAAATGTTTTTGCTGGAAAAAGAATGCGAAATTTCAAAAGAAGAGTGCGAGTATTTTTCTGTTATTGCACTTTCGGAAAAATTGGAGGGGCTTAGTATAAAAGGCGCAAAATATGAACTTGAAAATGCGGTAATTGAAAATTCGTTTCAGTTGGGAGTCAGCAACGAACCTAAAAGTAATACAACCATAACGCTTGAAAAGGGCGACGCTTTGATAATAAAAGTTTTTTAAAGTAACCAAAATTACACCTTTTAATATAATAGTATCAAGAGGGTGTGTTGTATGAGGAGAAAATGTAAGCCGCCAAACAAAAGAAAGCAAAAAGCATGGTACATACTTTCATTTACAGCGGGAATAGTTTTGGCAACATTTTTCCCTTTTCGTGCAATAATGCTTGTGCTCAGCGTAGTTTTAATAATGCTTGCACTTGCATATTGCAAATGCCCGTAAGAAAGGTGGTAACTAATGAAAGTAGTTGTGGTAAAAAGCCCAAAAGCATTTAAAGGCATTTTGAGAATGATTTTTAAAATTAAAAAAGATGATTTAAAGTAAATTTTTTGACCGCATAAATTTGCGGTCTTATTTTTTTACCTGTTGACTGAAAAAATTAACCACTTGGCTATTTTTACTTTACAAATTGATAAAATCAAGTTAT
>CACYEQ010000134.1 GCA_902773485.1 Oscillospiraceae bacterium | reverse complement strand
TTCTGTATTCCCGGCTCTGTTGCTGAAAACAGAAAAGTAGGTCTTGGTCATGGCAACCTCGCTTCTATGCTTTTAACAGAAGATACAGAGTGTTTCTGCTTCTTAGCAGGTCACGAATCATTTGCAGCCGCTGAGGGTGCTATCAAAATTGCTCTTAACGCTAACAAAGTAAGAGTTAAACCATTGAAAGTTATTCTTAACGGTCTTGGCAAAGATGCAGCTTTCATTATTTCAAGAATTAACGGTTTCACATATTGCAAAACAGAGTTTGATCCGTTTACTGAAGAAGTTAAAGTTGTTGCTGAAACTCCTTATTCAGACGGTCCGAGAGCAAATGTAAGATGCTACGGTGCTGACAATGTTCCTGAAGGCGTTGCAATTATGAAACTTGAAAATGTTGGTGTATCTATCACAGGTAACTCAACTAACCCGACTCGTTTCCAGCACCCAGTTGCAGGTACTTACAAAAAATGGTGTGTTGAAAACGGCGTTAAATACTTCTCTGTTGCATCAGGCGGTGGCACAGGTCGTACACTTCACCCTGATAATATGGCAGCAGGTCCATCTTCTTACGGTATGACAGATACTATGGGAAGAATGCACTCAGACGCACAGTTTGCAGGTTCTTCATCAGTTCCGGCGCACGTTGAAATGATGGGACTTATCGGTATGGGTAACAATCCGATGGTTGGTGCCACTGTTGCTGTTGCTGTTGCTATTGAAGAAGCAAGCAAATAAGTATAAACAGAATATTTTAATAGTTTAAGCCTTGAAGAAACATTCTTTAAGGCTTTTGTTTTTACAATAATACTAACAAAAAACTCTCTTTAAAACTAAAGAGAGTTTTTTATCTATACTATTATTCCGCTTACATATTTTCCGCATTTGAGGTATTTTTTAGTGTTAGCATAACGCTCAAAGAAGTAATTCCAACTGCCGTCTTGTCCATAATTACCTGTTTCAACGACATAAGTTTTACCGTTTGAAAGTTTGGCTTCGCCCCAAAAATGCTGCCACTTTCTACCACCAGTCGTTCCTCTGTATCCTAAAATTAATTTCGAATTTAATCCCAGGTATGCAAGGTATTCTGCCATGGCCCCATTATACTGGGCACATTGACCGAGTTTGTAAGTAAATATTGCCTTTGCATAAGAACAACCGTCAATTTTACTATATGAATTACCGGTAGCATATTTTACACTTTTATGTATAAAGAAAAATACTGTTCGAACCTTATAATAAGGCGACATATCAGATGTTAAATACTCATTTGTAAAATTCTTAAAAATAGTCTTGTCAGCCTTGGTTACTGTAACTGTGTAAGCAGTTTTCTTTTTTTTGCCCTGAGTATTAACACAACTAAACGATGTTTTTGATGTTTCAAGACTTCCGTTCATAATTGCCATTTTGCTGTTTGAATACATTATCGGTGAAGTGTAAATATAACTCTTTATATTATTAACAGTTTTATAGGCTTTTAAATAAAAACCGTAAACTTTGCCTTTTTCAAAAGGTGTAATATTTTTCTTTTTATATGATTCTTTTGTGCCGTTTTTAATGTTCTTAATTTTCTTATATTCTCTGCGGTCTTCCGAATAATAGACCTCATAACCCGTTGCATTAGGTACAGCAGACCATTTCAACTTTACAAAAGTTTCATAAGTAGCAATGTAAAAATTTGGACCAAAGAAAATTGGAGAAAAATCTACTCTTGAACTGTAAATTTTTTTATTGTTAACTACTTTATATGATTTTATTGCGTAGTAATAAACATTATCATTTATAGTAGTTTTATCAACAAATTTTGTAATTGTATTATCAGTTGTATTTAAAAGTTCAGTCCAACTAATTTTATCGTTGCTTCGAAACAATCTGTAACCATTAACGGTTTTGTCTTTTTTCCATTTTAAAACAATGCTGTTTAACTTTTCAGTAATACTTTTTACTATTGGCGGTTGAATTGTAACTTTGGTTTTTGCACTTGCTGAGAATGCACAACAAATAACAATTATCAAAGTCAGCAACAGAGAAATTATTTTATTTAACTTCATTTATACTCACCTTTATTTGTTACAAATATATTACAATTATACAATAAAAGTTACATTTTGTCAACTTGTAACATTTTACAACAAAAAAACGAGTTTGATAAAATACCAAACTCATTTTAAAAAGCAATAGATTAAACTCTTATTCTGCTTTCAGCAATATTAGCCAGTATTCCAATAAAAAAGCCTGTAAATACACCCGCTATTACCATTATAGGTAAATAATAAACTATATCAAACGACATAATGATACAAGCGCACAATATCTGACCTATGTTAAAAAATATTGCTCCAAATACAGACACGGTAATTATATGTAGTTTGTTTTTTAAAATCAACATAATCAAAAACGATAATACACCGCCAAACAAACTGTAAAGCAGATAAACAGGACCTCCAAAACAAATTCCTGATATAAGTATTTTTGCAAGAAGTATAATTAACGTATCAAATATGCGACACTTATACAGTGAAAATACTACTACAATATTTGCAAGTCCGAGTTTAAAGCCGTATGGCGACAAACTTATAGGAATAAGCGTTTCAACAAATGAAAAAACAAAACAAAGCGACACCAAAAGCGCACAAACAGTAAGCCTTTTTACCGAAAAATCACCAAGCCGCATCTTCTACTCCTGAATTTGAAATAATTCTAACTTCAACTTTATTTGGCAAACAAATAATTGATTCATCAATTTTTGAAATACTGTTATGTTTTACACAATCTTGATTTTTACAACTCGCCCATTTAATATATGCAGTATCATTTTCAAGAACTAAAATATTTGTTACCTTTCCGTTTTTATCTTTTATTTCAATTTCTTTTTTCTTGTCAGTTTTTAATGTAACGGTTTTATAAACCTCACCGTCGACAGATATTTCTACTTTATTTCCTGCATTACCTAAAGAATTAATAAAAATTAGTGCAGAAAAAGCAGTAATTAGAACCACTGCGACGATAACAATATCAACAACAGAAAATTTCTTTTTTCTTTTCATAGTATACTCCTTTATTTAATAAATTCTTTAAACCCGTAGGAATAATAAACTTTCATTGAACTGTCAACTATGCACGCCTCACAATCATCTGTTTTATTTACAAGATCAAGGCCGTCATCATAATTTAATATAAATAATGCCGTAGACATAACGTCTGCCAAATAACCGCAGTTGCTTATAACTGTTACAGATTTATTTCTATCAGGCGGAAACAAAGTTATAGGCGAAATGATATGACAATATTTTTTACCGTTTACTTCATAATATCGCTCATAATCACCCGATGTTGAAACTATTAGCCCGTTACTGCATTTTAAAGTAATAATATTTTTTCTGTTATCTTTTGGATTTGCAATGCCGACTGAAAAATCATCGCCGTATGGCTTTTTACCGACTGTTAAAATATTTCCGCCAAAATTCACAACAGCACTTGTAACACTATGAGCAATCAAATATGAATTAATCTTATCAGTAACATAGCCTTTTGCGATTGCTCCAACATCAATGTTACAGCCTTTTTGCCTCAAATATACCGTATTATTTTTCTTATTAATAACAAGATTATTAATATCTGTAAAACTATTCGCTTTTTCAAGTTTGGATTTTTCAGGCACTTTTTTGCCTTCATCTCTGTATTTATGCCAAACACTTAAAACCGAACCCAAACAAATGTTAACATTACCCTTTGTAACATTATACATTTTTTTACAACAATCCAAAAAATCGGTTAATTCTTCATCAACCTGTATTTTTTTAATACCGGCATTATCATTTATTGTTTTTATATTATTTACGCCTTTATAATTATTATAAATATCAAAAAGTTGATTGTATTTTTCAAGTAATTCACTTTCTAATAAATCACAAACACTGTTAAAACTATTCTTATCAATATTATAAGCTTTTATTGTAATAACAGTATCAAAATAATTATAATATGTTTTTGAAAAAGATTTATTATCTTTCTTTTGCTCGCAAGAAACAGAAAAAGCAATAATAAGAATTAACAGACCACACGAAATAAACCTCTTAATCATATTGTTTTATAATAATATTTGACGGGCATTTTGAAGCACACATACCGCAAGATGTACATTTATCATAATCAATATGAGCAATATTATTTTCAAGAGTAATTGCACCGCTCGGACAGATTCTTTGACAAAGTCCGCAACCTATACAACCTGCTTTACACATATCTTTAACTGTTTTTCCTTTTTCTTGTGAAAAACATTGAACAACAAATTTAGCATCATAAGGTACAAGTTCGATTAAATTATTTGGACAAGCCTCAACACACATTCCGCACCCTTTACAGTCTTCTCGTGAGATAAATGAACGACCGTTAATATTTTTAATAGCACCGAATTTGCAAACAGAAGCGCAAGTGCCGAGTCCTAAACAACCGTATGCACAGGCTTTTGCTCCTCTGCCGGGAGTTACAGAAACTCTGTTGCAGTCAAGTGCACCGTAATAATTATAAATAAACTCTGACTTATCACAAGCGCCCATACATTTTACAACCGCAACTTTGCGAACATTTTTTTCAGCGGTAACACCCATAATTTCAGCGATTTTATCTGCCGCCTCCTGTCCGCCTACGGGACAGGCATTTGGCTTTGCCTCGCCTTTCGCTATTTTAGAAGCCAAATCATTACAAGAAGCATATCCGCATCCGCCACAGTTGTTTCCGGGTAAAGATTCTCTCACCTCTACCTCTTTTTGGTCAACTTCAACATGAAATTTCCTCTCAGAAAAACCTAAAAATAAGCCAATAAGCAATGCTATGGCACTTATTACGGCGGCTGAAATAATAATAAAAGTATAATCCATTTAAAAACCGCCTTTCCTTATATTAAACCTTGAAATCCGAAGAAAGCAATTGCCATAAGACCTGCCGTAATCAATGTGATAGGCATACCCTTAAATGACTTCGGAATATCGTTAAACTGAATTTTTTCACGAATACCCGCTAAAATAATAATTGAAATCGCAAAACCAACTGCTGTGCCAAAACCTGTTAATACACTCATTAACACTGTTTGAAGTGAAGAATAATCACCGTTGTTAAAATTTGTAACATTATTTATTGCAACGCCCAAAACGGCACAGTTTGTTGTAATAAGCGGTAAATAAACACCGAGTGCAGTATAAAGCGAAGGTATTTTCTTTTTAAGGAACATTTCTACAAATTGTACCAATGCCGCAATAATTACGATAAAAGCAATTGTTTGTAAAAATTCAAGACCAAGCGGTTTTAAAATAAATGTATATGCAAGCGAAGCCAAAAGCGATGAAATAGTAATAACAAAAATTACCGCTCCACCCATTCCGCTTGCTGACTTAGTAGATTTAGAAACGCCTAAAAAAGGACACAGTCCTAAAAATTGTGATAAAACTACATTGTTAATAAGCGTAGTTGAGATTAAGGTAATAAAAACAGTTTTTAAAATATCCATTATTCATTACCTCCTTTTGCTTCGAATACTTTTTTCTTCAATTCCTCTGCTCTTTTTAATTTTTCCTGTCTTTCTTTTTCTGCAATTTCTTGCTTTTGCTGTTCGACTAACTGATGGTTAATGCAACTTTGTCTGCCGACACAGGAAGCACAATTGCTGTTGCAAGCCAATTTTTCAACCTCAATATTTGTGGCAGAAGGCGCTTTAAATTTGTTTTGCAAAGCAGTAAGGCAAGCAAGAACAAAAAATGCACCGGGTGCCAAAACAAATATAGAAATAGGTGTAAATATTTTTTCTGATAAAATTTGATAACCGAATACCGCTCCCGAGCCCAAAGTCTCACGAACTGCACCGATAATAGTCAAAGCACAGGTAAAACCAAGCCCCATACCTATTCCGTCAAAAACAGATGGTAAAACAGGATTTTTAGATGCGTAAGCCTCGGCTCTTCCTAAAATAATACAGTTTACAACTATAAGCGGAATAAACACGCCAAGCGATTTATCAAGCGCAGGAACATAGGCTTTTAAAACAAGTTGAACTATTGTTACAAATGAAGCAACAATAACTATGAACGCAGGCATACGAACACCGTTTGGTATAATCTTGCGAAGTGCAGAAATCATTAAGTTTGACATTATTAAAACAGCGGTAGTTGAAAGTCCCATACCAAGACCGTTAAACGCTGATGTTGTAACTGCCAGAGTCGGGCACATACCAAGCATTAATACAAAGGTAGGGTTTTCTTTAATAAGACCGTTGAAAAGTCTTTCAATACATCTTTTCATCTTATTTACCCTCCTCTTTTAAATTATCGTTAAAATATTTTAAACTCGCCGAAACAGCGTTTTTAACACCTTTGCTTGAATATGTTGCTCCCGAAATTGCGTCAACATCATTTAAAGTATCTGAATTTATATTTTTAAATTGTGCGGTAAACTCATCTTCTTGTACTCTTGCACCAAGACCCGGTGTTTCATTTGAGGCATCTAATACAGAAATTCCTGTAATACTACCTGCCAAATCAATTCCTACTGCAAGTTTAATATCACCGCCATATCCTTTTGAGGCGGTCGTGAAAACATAGCCGGCCGCCTTGCCGTCTTTTACTGCTTTTGATACGGCGGAAATTTTTGAATTGTTTTCGTCATTATAGTCTTTTAAACTAATTTCTTCAAACTGTGCGTCAGAAAAAACTATTGAATAAGCCTCCATAGTTGCCTTTTTATTAGACTTCTCAATAGGTTCTTTTGTTATTGAGTAAACAACCGCAAGCGCAGTACCTGCAACCAAGGTAATCATAGTTAAAATCAACGCATTTTTAATTATACTTTTCATTTCACTGCTCCTTTCTTAAAGCCGAAAGGTTTCGGAACGGTGAATTTTTCAATCAAAGGAGTAAGCATATTGCCTATAATTATTGAATAAGAAACACCCTCATTTGACGGACTTATTGTTCTGATA
>CACYEQ010000133.1 GCA_902773485.1 Oscillospiraceae bacterium | reverse complement strand
GTAACTTTTGCAGCAGTTTTGCCTGTCAATGTTGCTTTGCTTATTACCGGTGCTTTAACAGCAGTGCTTGAACCACCTGATGGTGTAGTAGTAACAGTTGTTTCTTCCGGTGTACCCCCTTCAATATTCGGATCGCCTGCTGTCGGATTAGCGGGGATTTTACCTTCTTTATTATAGCCGTCTAACGAAAATGAATAAGGTGTGTTAGCAACGTTTGCATTTTTTCTCTCAACTGTAATAGGTGAAAGAATAGCGTCGATATTGTGAATACGGCATTTTGTATAGCCTTGTTCCAAAGCAGCGGCTTCACCTGCGTAATCTGAAATCTTATCCCAGTCAACCATTTGATGTTGAGCATTGTAATACCAATAGTTTTGTATCATAATATCAATGCATTTAACCTGAGTATCGTTTTTAAATTCCGAAACATCGAAGTAATAGGTTCTTGTTGTTCCCGGATATTGCCAAGCAGTTACAGTCTGTGTTTCAGGAGCTGTATCTTGGTTGCCTTCTTGACCGTAAAGAAGCAACTTAATTTCAGCAATTGTCTGCTCGTCATCAGGGTCTTCACAATTAGCTAAATTTAAATCAAATTTTATTTTGTGTGTTCCACCAATACTGTTTGCATTTGCTATTGCCTGACGGGTAACTTCGGTATCTGTCATTACAAATTGCGTCTGCATCTGCTCAACAGAGTTTGGCTGAGTTAATCTTACATAACCGTAATCATCAGCAGTTGCTCTACCCGCAGATTTCCAATTAGCACAGTCAGAACTGTATTTAATTGAATCAGGGTCAAATTTCTGAGTTCTAAAACCAAGCGGTGAAAAGTTGTTAAATGTTAACTGGTTAGGGTCAACTTTTTTAGTTGAAACAGGAACTGTTGAAGCCTCTTGACCGTCGTCAACAACTATATTGGTGAAAAATACATCAGGCTGTGTACCGCCGCCTACGCTTTGACCGTTTTCCCAAATATCGCAACTCCAATCATAACACTGAATCAGCACATAAATATATTTAATTTGGTTTTGATAACCGTTAGGGTATTTTTCTTCATTTGCGAAATCGCTTACATCGAGTTTGAATTTTTTAACGGTTGCACCTGTCATAATTTGCTGTGATTTTAAAGCAACTGCATCGTCTACATTTGTTGAAGTTAACAATGCAACTTTAATTTCGGGAGAACAGTTTGAACCTCTCTTATTTACAGCACTGTTTACTGTAATACTTGTATAAAGGTTGCCATTGTAAATATCGTTTGCTGCTTTAATTGCTTCGGCAAGGTTAGAAGCATTATCTTCATCAACCTCAAAAAGCATTTGATACTGTCTTTGAATATGGTCGGATTGAACCCTTAAACCTGTTTTTTTGTCAGCAAGACATAAGGTCGGTTTTGTTTGTGGAAAATAATTTTCAAGCCAGTTGCTTTGTTTGAATTGGTATGCAAGAATTGTTTCATCGCCTCTTGCAGAAAGCGAACTAATTGCAATTGTACTAATTAAAAGTACAACAACGAGAAGTACGCTTAAAAACTTTTTACTTCTGATCATATTGTCAAACCTCCAATAAATATATAACAACACATTATTTTGTGATTTGATTATATCACAAGAAACATTTTATTACAAGTTTATAAAATGCTTTTACAAAATCTTTGTTAATAATGTACAATTCATATAAAAAATTTTAAGCATAATAACTATAAACAAAAAGAAAAGCAAGAATTTAATTAAAAATTCTTGCTTTATAAAAAGTTACTGAATATAGTATTTTGCTTTAAACTCTTCGTACATATCATTAAATTCGCGGTCGTCGGAATATTTTAAGTTATTAAGATACTCGTGAGAACGAATACCTCTTTTTTCGGTTTCCAAAACCGAAACCGCAATATTTGAGCAGTGGTCGGAAACTCTTTCAAAATTATTAATCAAATCCGAAAGCACAAATCCAATTTCAATAGTACATTCGCCTCTGCTTAATCTGTCAACATGGGCATTTTTTATTTTTTTGGTAAGCCTGTCGATAACCTGTTCAAGCGGTTCAACTTTTTTTGCGAGTTCAACGCTGTTTATTTGAAAACAATCTCGGGTAATTGTAATTATTTCGGTTATGGCGGAAATTAAAAGTTTAAGTTCTTCTTCGGCACTCGAAGAAAATTTAAGTTTCTTCGTTTTTATTTCCTGCGCAACTTTGAGAATATTAACCGCGTGGTCGCCGATTCGCTCAAAATCACCTATGCAATGAAGCAGTTCTGAAACAACCTTTGAATCGTGAACGGTAAGTTCACATCGTGAAAGTTTTACAAGATATTTTCCGAGTTTATCTTCGTAAATATCAAGTTTATCTTCATCTTTTAAAATTTGTTTCGCCTTTTTCTCGTCATAATCGAAAATAATTTCGGTAGAGCATAATAACGAGTCAAACATTGTAACGCACATTTCAACCGCTTTGTTTTTGCTTTCGCCTACGGCGATTGAAGGAGTCGAGAGCAATCTTTCGTCAATAAATGTAAATTCTTCTTGTTTCTCTTCACTTTTATCTTTAACTATTAAACAGGCGAGTTTTTCAAGTTGTTTAGAAAAAGGCAACATCATTGCGGTGGTAACCACATTAAACACAGTATGCACAATAGCGATTTCAACAGCGTTAATTTTGTAATCTTTAAACGCAAAATCGACAAAAAAGTCAAGTAAATAGAATATTCCCAGCACTATAACCGTTCCAATAACTTTTATTGAAATATGAACTGCGGTAACTCTTTTTGCGTTTTTGTTTACGCCGAAACTCGAAAGTAAAGCGGTAGCACAAGTACCGATATTTGCACCTAAAATCAAAGGAATTGCCAT
>CACYEQ010000132.1 GCA_902773485.1 Oscillospiraceae bacterium | reverse complement strand
CCATCTGTAAGAAGAAAGAAAAAATCAGAGGCTGCTCGTAAAAGAAAATTCAAATAATCAGTTTGGGCTTTACATATTGTCCGAATATTATTTGTGTTCAATTAGTTTATAAAAACGGACATTTTTATTAATGTCCGTTTTAATTTTAAGGATATTTATGAAGATTTATAAACCTGATTTTTATTTAAAAAATATTTTCTTAGTAACTCCCGAATTTTGCCAAAAGAACGGTATTAAAGCGTTACTTTTGGACGCTGATAATACTCTTTGTATTTATCATACAAATTACCCCGTAAAAGGCGTAAAAGAATGGATTAATCAAATGCAAAAAAAGGGGATAAAACTTTACATATTATCAAATGCAAAGCCCGAAAGACTAAAAACTTTTGCCAGAAATGTTAATCTGCCTTATTTCTATTTATCACTTAAACCTCTCCCTTTTAAAACTATAAAAGCAGTAAAAAATCTTGGATATAAGCGTAAAGAAGTTGCTCTTATAGGAGACCAAATGTTTACAGATATTATCGGTGGCAATTTAGCAGGAGTAAGAACAGTTTGGGTTGATTATATTGAGCCTGAGGAATCAAAATTTTTTAAGTTTAAAAGAAAAATAGAGAAAAGAATAAAAAAAAGTTTAAAAAGGAGCGATGTTTAATGTCAGCTATATTTGGGCCTGCCGGGAATTCCGACAGTTTTAAAGTAATGGGCTATAAATCTAACACTGACGCACCTGAATATGTTTCAAAAATGGAACTTGATTTATATGAATATCAGTGTGGCAGAGGAGTTAGAGTTTCTGAAGAAAACGCCAAAGTTTATCGCGAAAATGCAAAAAAATTTAGAATTAAAACATCTTTGCACGCTCCTTATTTTATTTCGCTCTCATCGATTGAAGAAGAAAAACGCTTAAAATCGGTTGATTACATTTTGCAAAGCGCCAAGGCAGCAAAAATGTTAGGAGCAGACAGAATTGTTGTTCATTCGGGCTCTTGTTCAAAAATTTCTCGTGAAGAGGCACTTGAAAAAGCAAAAGATACGCTTAAAATTGCAAGAAACGAACTAGTTGAGAATGGTCTTGAAAATATTCATATTTGCCCTGAAACTATGGGAAAAATTAATCAACTCGGTACTTTGGAAGAAGTTTTACAACTTTGTTTAGTTGATGAAAGTTTTATTCCTTGCATAGATTTTGGACATTTGAATTGCAGAACCTTTGGCAACATGAATTGCTATGAAGATTATGAAAACGCTTTAAATTTAATTGAAAATATGTTAGGTTATGATCGTTTAAAAAACTTTCACTCTCATTTTTCAAAAATTGAATGGACAAAAAAAGGCGGCGAAAAAAAGCATTTAACTTTTGCAGATCAAATCTACGGCCCTAATTTTGAGCCACTCGGAGAACTTATTGCTAAAAGAAATTTATCGCCTTATATTATATGTGAATCAGCAGGTACTCAGGCAGAAGATGCTGTATTTATGAAAAAAACATATAATTCTTTTAAAACTATGTAAAAAACACTTGAAAATTATGCTAATATAGTATAAAATATATTTATATGCTATTTAAAAATTATTGGAGGTTTAATCTATGGTAACAGCAGGAGATTTTAGAAACGGTGTAACATTCGAGATGGACGGAAAGGTTTATCAAATTCTTGAATTTCAGCATGTTAAACCGGGTAAAGGCGCTGCTTTTGTAAGAACAAAAATCAGAGATGTAATTGCAGGCTCAGTCGTTGAAAAAACTTTCAGCCCGACTGATAAATACCCGACTGCATTTATTGAGAGAAAAGAAATGCAATATTCTTATAATGACGGTGACCTTTATCACTTTATGGATACTGAAACATGGGAGGATACAGCAATTGCTCCTTCGGAATTATCTGATAACTTTAAATTTGTTAAAGAAGAAATGATGTGTAAAGTTCTATCATATAAAGGCAAAGTTTTCGGTGTTGAACCGCCAACATTTGTTGAACTTGAAATTACCCATACAGAGCCGGGTATTAAAGGTGATACTGCAACTAACGCTACAAAACCTGCTACTCTTGAAACAGGCGCTGAAATTAGAGTTCCTCTTTTCATCAATGAGGGTGATAAAATCAGAATTGATACTCGTACCGGCGAATATATGGAGAGGGCATAAGTAAATGACAGTGTCAGAAAAAGTTTCTTATTTAAAAGGTTTAGTCGAAGGACTTGAACTTGACCAAAATGATAAAACAGTAAAAGTTATTACCGCTATTATTGATACTTTGGACGAAGTTGCTGAATCTGTTTCTGAATTAGAGCTTGATGTTGCTGATATCAGCGACCAAGTTGATGCAGTTGATGAGGATTTGGCAGAAGTTGAAGATTATCTATTTGAATACGATGAGGAAGATAATGACGATGATCTTTACGAAATAAAATGTCCCGAGTGTGGAACCGCTATTGTAGCAGATTTAGAAATGATCGATAATGATGAAATAAAATGTCCCGAGTGCGGAGCATCATTTCAGTTAGATATTGAAGAAATAGACGAATAAATTAAATTTAACCTCAGGTTTTTTATAAAAACCTGAGGTTTGTCCTTTTTATAGTACAAATCATTTAGTATAATCCTTATAGATAATAAAAAGAAAGGATCGTACAATTATGAACGAATTAAAATCAAAAATTTTCACTTTAAAGGTTATAGGATTTATTTTTAAACTTTTTTTGACAATATCAATAGTATTATTTTTACTTTTTGGCTTTAAATCAGGTGAAAACGCTTTGCGAAACGAACTAATTTTGTCTTTTATGACTGCTTTTAATTTCGTATCTGTAAGGATAACAGAGTATTATATTGATGAATTAATAAAGCAATACCACTTAATGCAAAAGAAGTGTAGAAAAGCAAAAATAATCTGTTTTGACAAAATAGCATAAAGATTTAATTCAAAAATGACTGCCAAACATTACAGGCAGTCATTTATTTTTAGAATACTTTATTATGTTTTTACCACAACATTATCTTCGCCTAAAATGTTTTTAAGTTGAAATATCAAATAATCATCAATTGAGCAATTTAACATATCTGATTTCAATAGTTTTTTGGTATCATTGCAATAAACAAAAACAGGGGAGTTGCCTTTTTGTTTTTTTATTAAATTGCTTGATTTCAAAAATAGTTCGTCATTTAGAGAATTTACTTTTAAATATAGTTGTTTTGAAGAAGAATAATTTTCAATAAAGTCAATTTTTTCACAAATAATTTGCGGTTGCTCCTCATCACGAATGCTCACTCTACCGTGAATTACAAGTGGTTTATCAGGTTGCAAAATATTATAATTTTCTGCATAAATCTTTGAAAAAATCAGCATTTCGGCAGATGTAGAAATATCTGAAATGTCGGCAAAAGCCATTATGTCGCCTTTTCGTGTCGATTTTTTCTTTATTTTATCTACATAGCACAGTAGAATTACCTTTTTATTATCGTAATATTTATCATTGTCGCTTAAAATATCACGCAAAATATCGAATTTATTTGATGAAATAATATCTTTGTATTGGCTTAACGGATGTTCGTTTAAATAAAATCCAATTACTTCTTTTTCGAATTTCAAAAGAGTATTTTTATCAAATTCTGGATAGTTTTTGAAATGAATTTGTGTTTGAGTTCCGCTTTCAAAAAGGTCAATTTGACCGTCAATACTATCAAAGCGTTTTCTTTTTAAATTTGAAAGAATGTTATCAATATTTTCAAGCATTTCTCTACGGTTATAAACTAATTCGTCAAAACAGCCTGCTTTAACAAGCGCTTCAATTGTTCTTGTATTTAAATCTCTGCCGTCACATCTTCTACAAAAGTTATATAAATCTGTAAAATCACCGTTTGATTCACGCTCATTAATCAGTTTATCAACAATATTTCTTCCTACGCCTTTAATTCCGAGTAGTCCAAATCTAATATTCATACCTTCAACTGAAAAGTAATATTTACTTAAATTAATATTTGGCGGTAATATTGATATTCCGATTCTTTTACATTCTTCAAAATATTCTTCAAGTTTTGAAGAACTGTTAAGAACGCTTGTAATAAGTGCCGCCATATAGAAAGCAGGGTAGTGGCATTTAAGATAAGCGGTTCGGTATGAAACTATTGAATAAGCGGTGGCGTGTGCTTTATTAAAAGCATAAGAAGAAAACGCTTCTATTTCAGTAAAAAGTTCGGTTGCAATTTTTTCATCAATGCTTTTTTTTAGGCACCCCTCAATAAAGTTTACCTTTTCTTTTTGTAATACATCATGCTTTTTCTTTGCCATTGCACGCCTGATTATATCTGCTCTGCCGAGTGTATACCCTGCTAAATTCCTGAAAATTTGCATAACCTGTTCTTGATAAACTATGCAGCCGTAAGTTACATTTAAAATAGGCTCCAAAAGGGGAGTAGAATATTTGATTTTATTAGGATTATGTTTGTTTTCAATGTATTTTGGTATTGATTTAACAGGACCCGGGCGATAAAGCGATAACAAAGCAATTAAATCTTCAATATTCGAGGGTTTTAATTTTTGCATAGTTCTTCTCATGCCGACAGATTCAAATTGAAATACACCCTCAGAATGTCCTAATGACAACATTTGAAATACTTCTTTATCGTTTTCATCAATTTTTTCAATATCAAAATCAGGTTGTGTTTCTTTTATCATTTTAACAGTATCGTAAATAACCGTTAAGTTTCTAAGACCTAAAAAGTCCATTTTAAGAAGACCGATTTTTTCAAGTTCGGTCATTGTATATTGAGTAACAACCGCCTCGTCATTCAAAGCCAGCGGAACATACTCATCAGTCGGCTTATCAGTAATTACAACCCCTGCGGCGTGAGTAGATGCGTGACGGGGCATACCCTCAACTTGCTTAGCGGTGTCAATCAACTTTTTTATCTTTAAATCGCTGTTATAAACCTCTGTTAGTTGTTCGGATTCTGCCAAAGCGTTATCAAGCGTTTGATGAATGTCGTTCGGAATCAGTTTGGAAACAGAATCCACAGTAGAATAGGGAAGAGCCATAGCCCTGCCAATATCTTTAACAGCGGCTTTTGCTGCAAGAGTACCGAATGTCACAATTTGAGCGACATGATCAGTACCGTATTTTTCATTTACATATTCAATAACTTCGGGTCGGCGAATATTGCAAAAATCAATATCAAAATCGGGCATAGAAACTCTTTCGGGGTTTAAAAATCGTTCAAACAACAGATTATATTTCAATGGGTCAACATCGGTTATTCCGATGCAAAAAGCACATAGCGAAGCGGCTCCCGAACCTCGTCCCGGACCTACGGGGATTTTTTGAGATTTTGCATAATTAACAAAGTCCGCGACAATCAAGTAATAGTCAACAAAGCCCATTTCATTAATCACTTTTAATTCATAATCAAGTCTGTCAAAATACTGCTTATTTGCCTGCGGAATTTTTGCTTTTAATCCATTAATGCACTTTTCTTTAAAATATCCAAAATGATTCTCGCAATTTTCAATTTCAAACTTAGGAAGTTTTAATTCGCCAAACTCAAATTCAAAATTGCATTTATCAGCCACTTTTTGAGTGTTATCAAGATATTGCTGGAAAAATAGTTTTTGCATTTCCTCTTCGGTTTTTACATAAAACTCTTCTGTTTCAAACAAAAGTGCATCTGTGCTTTCAACAGTCTTATTCTGACCTACAAGCATTAGATATTTTTGAGTTTGTGCGTCTTTCTTTTCAACATAGTGAGCATCATTTGTCGCTACAATTTCAATATTAAGTTCCTTTGCAATTCTTTCTAAATGAGCGTTAACACTCTTTTGCTCAGGCAAGTTATGATCCTGTACTTCAATATAGTAATCATCTTTAAAAATCTTCTTGTACCATTCGGCTGTTTCTTTTGCTTGCGAATAATTACCGTTTCTGATACTTCTTGCAAGTTCACCTTGTAAACAAGCGGATAAAGCAATAAGACCTTCGGAGTATTCCTTTAGAAGTTCTTTATCAACTCTCGGTCGGTAGTAAAACCCTTCTGTAAAACTCTTTGAGACTATTTTACACAAATTTTTATATCCTGTTTCGTTTTTGCAAAGTAAAATTAAATGACTGCTTGTTGAATCAAATTCATGAACTTTATCAAATCTTGTTCTTGCGGCAACATAAACTTCGCAACCGATAATAGGCTTTATGCCGTATTTTTTTGCAGTATTATAAAAATTGACCACGCCATACATTACACCGTGGTCAGTTACAGCAACGCAGTTCATACCTTTTTCTTTAACGCTTTTCATTAAGTTTTCGATTCTGCAAGCACCGTCTAAAAGTGAATACTCAGTATGCAGATGTAAATGTGTGAAAGCCAATTTTTTCACCTCTTGATACTATAATTTTTCGGAAAAATCACATATTTTTTTTAGTTTATGATAAACTCCTGAACGACTCAAATTAAATAGTTTGCCGAATTCGGTCAAATTCATTCCAAGATTTTCTTTTCGAGCCGTTGCAATATCTTGTAAATCTTTCGGCAAAGTGAAAAATTTACCGCTTTTCTCAATTTTTTCAATCGCTTTAATATGTTTTGCAGAAGAATCAGCAGATTTCTTCAAATTGGCGGTTTCAAAATTAGTTTTCCTGTTAGTGTTATTCTTAATATCTTTTATTATTTTTGCGTTCATCATTTTAAGAGAACTTTTTGTTGCTCCGATATGAGTTAAAAAATCCTCAATATTCTCACTTGTTTTTAAATAAACGCAAACTTTTTTATTTTTAATAGTCATTTTAGGATTTAACTCAAAATCATATAAAATTCTATATACCAGAATAGCGATATCCTCTGATTTTGAAATTATTTCAAGTCGGTAATCCTTTGACGGGTCGCTGACAATTCCGCCTGATAAAAATGCACCCAGCAAAAATGCATTTTTACAATTATCACATTTAAAAATATTATATGCGATTTCGCTGTTAAAATTATTCACAACAAAGGGAATATCTTCTTTTTTAAAGTAAACCTCATACAAACGGGATTTTTTAGATTTTTCAGGTGCAATTCCCATACATTTTTGAGATAATCTAATATAATTATCAGCCTGTTTTTCGGAATTAGTTGAAATTCCGATTTTTTGTTCGGAAAAATCAGTAGAAAAAAGCAAAAGTCCAAGCATTTCACTCAATTTGCAACACTTTTTCTTTTGCCAAAGTTCTAATGATTCATTTTTAACATCTGTGTTAAAACTCATTTTTATTACCTAATGTTTATCAATATCTCTGTGGTTTACTGTTGAAATAAAGCCTTTTTCAATCAAGTGGCTGTGTATTGCCTCTGCGAAAGTAACGCTTCGGTGCTTTCCGCCGGTGCAACCGATTGCAATTACCAAAGAACTTTTTCCTTCTTTTAAATAAAGAGGAATAAGAAAATCAATTAAATCTATAAGTTTGTTAAGAAGTTCTTTTGCGGTATTTTTGCTTAAAACATACTCTTTAACTTCATTATCAAGACCTGTTTTATATCGAAGTCCGTCCACATAATAAGGATTTTGAAGACATCTTACATCAAACATTAAATCAGCCTCATTTGCAGGACCGTATTTAAAGCCAAACGACATACAAATTGCTTTCATTGTATCTTTGGGGTTTTCTTCAAAAATAGATACCAATCTTTGCTTTAACTGTGATGTAGAAAGCCTTGAAGTGTCAATAATATAATCCGCTTTTTCACGAATGTTTTTTAACAGTTCTTTTTCGCATTCAACTGCTTTTTCAACAGAACCGCATTCATCAATTAAAGGATGCTTTCTTCTGGTTTCTTTAAATCTGTTGACCAAAACTTCTGTTGTTGCGTCCAGATATAAAATTTTATATTCAAAATTTTGCTCGTCCAATTCATTTAAAACTTCTGATAAGTCGTTAAAAAAACTTCTTCCTCGTGAATCGGTAACAACTGCAACTTTTTGTAAATCAGCATTATTTTCACATAGTTCTGCAAAATTTTTAATCAGGGCAGGGGGAATATTGTCAACACAGTAAAATCCTATATCTTCAAAATCAGAAAATGCTTTGGACTTTCCTGCACCCGAAATGCCTGTAACAATAACAAATTCCATTTAATCAACAATCCTAACTTCACATTCGAGTTGTATTCCCGAATTTTCAAAAACCTTTTGCCTAATTATTTCAATCAACTCTAAAACATCATTACAAGTAGCGTTACCTTTGTTAATTACAAAGCCTGAGTGTTTAGTGCTTACCTGCGCATCGCCCACACAAGTGCCTTTAAGACCTGCTTGCTCAATCAATGCAGCGGCATAACCACCCGTGGGTCGTTTAAATGTACTTCCTGCGCTCGGATATTCAAGCGGTTGTTTATCTTTTCTTCTGCCGATTAAATCGATCATTTTTGCTTTAATTTCTTCTTTTTCACCTTTTTCGCAAACAAAAACTACCGAACAAATTGAATAATTATTAGTTTCATAAACACTGTGACGATAAGAAAAATCAATTTCTTCGCCTATAAACGAGCCGAAATTACCGTTATTATCAATGTGGTTTACTTCAACAGCAACATCGGAAATCTCACCGCCGTAAGCACCTGCATTTGTAATAATTGCACCGCCGACCGTTCCCGGGATACCGTAAAGACATTCAAAACCGCTGAGCGAATTTTCAAGAGCATAATTACAAACTGCACTTAAAGTAACGCCTGCATCACATTCAAAAGATGTTTCGCTGATTTTTCTTATAACGTTCATTCTTTCGGTAGTTGAGATTACAACACCGTCAAAGCCTTTATCAGAAAATAAAACATTTGTGCCGTTACCCAAAATATAGAATTTTACCGACAAATCTTTACATTTATCGGTAATTTCTTTAAGTTGCTCCTCAGATTCAGGAGATACAAATAGGGAGGCGTTACCGCCGATTTTAAAACTTGTATGAATTTTTAAAGATTCGTTTTCCTTAAAAGAATAACAGTTTTTGTTAAGAAAATCTTTTAAAATTTCTAAATTACTCAAATTATATCACCAAAAATTATTTTAAACCTAAGAATGCAGCACCTATAATGCCTGCATCATTACCGAGTTGTGCAATTTTAATTGCAGTTTTTTTCTTTGCAGTTTTACCGAATCTGTATTTATCAACATATTTTTCAATCGGAATACGAAGATTGTCTTTTTCTTTACTGATACCGCCGCCAATGCAAACAAATTCAGGTTGGAACGTATTAATAATATCGACAATTCCGCAAGCAACATATTCTATGTACTGCTCGCAAACTTTTGTAGCAGTTTCATCTCCTGCGCGCATTCCGTCAAAAGCAGTTTTACCGTTTACATTTTCAATTGAACCAGCAATTTCCCACATTTTTGAATCTTTATCTTTTTCCATAGCGACTTTTGTTTGGCGAATAAGAGCAGTTGCAGAAGCGTACGCTTCAAAACAACCTTTTCTACCGCAAGTACAAGGTTCACCGTTCATAATAAGTGTGGTATGTCCGAGTTCTGCACCAAACGAGTTCCAACCCGAAAAAATCTTACCGTCAATTATTATCCCGCCACCGACACCTGTGCCGAGTGTTACTGCAATGAAGTTTTTCGAGCCTCTGCCTGCACCTGCAATATATTCACCGTAAGCGGCAGCGTTTGCATCATTCTCAACAAAGCATTTTTTGCCTGAATATTTCTCAACTAACTCTGCCAAAGAAACATTTTCAAAACCTAAATTTCCTGCAAATTCGATAATACCTTCTTCAGCATTAACTGCACCCGGTGAGCCGATACCTACGCTTTTAATTTCATCTTTTGAAACACCTGCGTCAGCAATAGCCAAATCTATTGATTTTGCTATATCTTTTGCGATTTCTTCGGCAGGGCGAGGACAGTTAGTTGGAACACCGCCTTTACCAATAATTTCAAATTTTTCGTTAATT
>CACYEQ010000131.1 GCA_902773485.1 Oscillospiraceae bacterium | reverse complement strand
ACTCATTTTCCAAACGCTTGAACGTCTTTTATCTCTTCTTGTTGAAGAAACTCTTCTCTTTGGTACTGCCATTTTGGCACCTCCTTAGTTTCAAATAGGATATATGGAACTATTCGTAAAACTCGGACAATTTTGCCCAACGCTCATCAACCTCAGGTTTACAAATACACTCTTCACTATTAAGATTTTTTCCGCATTTAGGACAAATGCCTTTGCAATCCTCTTTACAAAGGAACAAAAACGGCAATCCCAAAATAATATCGGAACGAGTTAAATCTTCAAGGTTGAGTTCCATATTCTCTGACACGATGAAATCTGATTCATCTTCGCCTGTCAGGGAATTAACGATAATATGATTGATTGGTATTTTGAAGGTTTTTTCAGTCGGTGTACAACATCTGTCGCAAGGTGCTTTGTAATTAAACTCGGCTACCGCTTCAAGCGTTACAACCTCGGCTCTGGTAAATACCGAGCCTAAAACGCTGACTGGCGAACAAATAGGCTTAATACCACCGATTTCCAAATCTGAAAAATCATATTTTTCATCAATCGGTATTTCTTGTAACTTGCCCGAAAAAACGCCTCTTAAATCAATGTTCATACTTCGCCTCCCGACAAGAAAGGCATAATAATGCCATCGTTAAGGTCACGAAGTAATTATAAATCTTTACAGCGATTTTGTCAAGATATTTTTGAATAAAAAATGTATAAACCCAAGATTTTTTAAATATTATTACTGAAAATACAATTTATATTTTTAATGGCAAGAACATTTATTGTGCGTTTTGCATAAAATAGTCATGGCTTGTTTATGCAGGTTTAACAAATATTTTGCTTGACAAATCAAACAAAAGAGAGTATCATATAGGCGAAAACAAAAAAGTTTTCAAATAATCTAAAAGGAGGCAGTAATATGAGAACAGAAATGAACTTATATCAGTTAAACGCTAACGAATTTATCGAAGCGGTTGAAAACTGTAAAGGAAAAGTGTTTCTTGAAACAGACGAAGGCGACATCATTAATCTCAAATCAAGATTGCTTTTATTGTCTGCACTGGGCAAGATGATAAACGGCCAAATCGAAAAGACTACTGTCAGATGTGAGCTTCCTGAGGATGAAACAAAATTGTTTAGATTTGCTTTGTACGGCGAAAAACCGCAAAGTAATCAAAACTAACATTCCTTTAAAGTTAAAAACAATTGATATATAAACCTTACGAAAACTCTGTTAAAAGCAGAGTTTTCTTTTTTATTTATAGTTTTCAAACAAATCTTCAACTTCACTTTTTAACCCTGCATTTTCAGTTTTTTCAAGGTTTTTGTCAGATTTAATTATACTTCTTGCCAGCGAAGAAGTTTGTTTAAGCACTTCTCTGTCGCTAAAAATACTTGCAATTTTAAGCGTAGGCAGACCGTGTTGCCGTGAGCCGAAAAAGTCACCCGGTCCTCGAAGACGCAAATCCTCATCGGCAATTTTAAAGCCGTCGGAAGTTTTGCACATTATTTCAAGCCTTTTTTTTGCTTCTTGCGTTTCGGCGTCGGATATTAAAATGCAGGTTGCTTTTTTATCGCCTCTGCCGACTCTGCCACGCAGTTGATGAAGTTGCGAAAGACCGAACCGCTCGGCATTTTCAATTACCATAATATTTGCATTAGGCACATCAACGCCAACTTCTATTACAGTTGTTGCAACAAGTAAGTCTATTTCGCCGTCAGAAAAGCGTTTCATAATATCATCTTTATCGTTCGGCTTCATTTTGCCGTGAAGCAGTCCGAGATTATAATTCTTAAAAAAGCCTTTTTTAAGTTCTTCATAAAACTTGTTAGCAGAAGCAAGTTCCTGTTCGCCTTCGTCAATCATAGGGCAGACAATATAGCCCTGAAAACCCTCATCTAAATGCTTTTTAACATAAGTGTACGCTCTTTTTCGCAGTTTTTTTGGTACCGCATAAGTCTCGGTTTTTTGCCTGCCTTTCGGCATTTCGTCTAAAACGCTTATATCTAAGTCGCCGTACATAATAAGCGCAAGCGTTCTCGGAATCGGTGTGGCACTCATAACGAGAGTATGCGGATTATCGCCTTTTTGCGATAAAGAGGCTCTTTGATTTACACCAAAACGATGTTGCTCATCGGTAATAACAAGTGCTAAGTTTTTAAATTCAACACCTGCTTGAATAAGTGCGTGAGTACCGATTAAAACATCTATTTCGCCCGCTGTTAACAGTTCTTTTATTCTTCTTTTTTCGTTTTGCGGGGTCGAGCCTAAAAGCAATTCAATACGAATACCGTTTCCTGTTAACATTTTGGAAATCGATGAATAATGTTGTATTGCAAGAATTTCGGTAGGTGCCATAAAAGCGGATTGAAATCCGTTTTTTGCGGTATTAAAAAGCAACGCCGCAGCTACCGCCGTTTTTCCCGAACCTACATCGCCCTGCAAAAGTCTGTTCATAGGCACCGATTTTTGCATATCACATACCGATTCGCCGATTGCTCTTCTTTGTGCATTTGTAGGCTCAAAAGGAAGATTATTAATCATTTCATCAGAATAATCTCTTTCAATTTTTACGCCTTTCGCACTACTGTTTCGCCTGCGAAGTTTCAAAAGACCCAACTGTAATATTAAGAGTTCCTCGAAAACAAGCCTTTTTCGGGCAATTTCAATCGCTTCATTGCTTTCGGGAAAATGAATATTCTCGATTGCATAACGCTTATGGCAAAGATTATATTTCTGCCTGATTTCACTCGGCACCGGGTCAGTCAAATTCTCTTCAACCAATTTTAACGCATTTGAAATCGTTTTTTCTAAAAATTTAGAGTTTAGCCCCTCGGTTGCGTGATAAATAGGGCGGATTTTTTCGCTTTCCACTTGCTCAACATCGGGCGATGACATCTCTTTTCTGAGAAAAGTTCCCGTAACCTTGCCAAAAAAAAGATATTCACCGCCTCTTTTAATTTTTTCTGCCGTATATTTTTGGTTAAACAGCGTTACGAACATATTTATTGCACCGTCAGTAACGGTGAATTTGAACAAGGTAAGTCCTTTTCGCACTCGGTAAGAGGAAACAGCGGTTGAAACTATGCCTTTTACACAGCAATTCTCGCCCAGCGGCACCTCGCTTACAGAGTAACATTTACTCCAATCCTCATAATGGCGTGGGTAAAATTCGAGCAAATCATCTACCGAAAAAATATCAAGTTTTTTCAAAAGTTCTATTCTTTTTTTGCCAAGCCCTGACAAATCTTCAAGTTTCAAATTTGTATAAGACATATTTTCACCTCGCTTTAACAAAAACAGGCGACCTTTATGGTAAGTCGCCTGTAATAATGATTTTTGATTTACTCTACCGAGATAATGTAATAATAAACAGGTTGACCGCCGGGGATTAAAGTAATTTCAGCATTAGGAATTTTTGTTTCAATAGCCGATTTAACGCTTTCAGCCTCCGACTCATTAACATCTTCACCGTAAATTAAAGTTACAAACTCGCTGTCTTTTTTGAAAAGTTGCTTTGTAAGTTTAACAACGGCACGCTCCAAATCCTGCTCGACAAATGAAAGTTTATTATTTTCAAGTGCTAAAATTTCACCCTCTTTAATCTTATGACCTTCATAGTCGCTATCTCTTGCAGCAAAAGTTATCGAACCTGTTCCGACACTATCAGCCGCCGCTTGCATATTAGAAGCGTTTGTGTCAACATCGGCATCGGGGTCGAACACGAGCATTGCGGAAATACCCATAGGAACGGATTTTGTCTGCAAAACCACTACTTTTCTTGTTGAAAAACGGGTTGTTTGTTCAGCCGCCATAATAATATTTTTATTGTTAGGCAAAACAAAAACTGTTTTTGCGGGAGTGGTTTCAACCGCTCTTAAAATATCATCTGTCGAAGGGTTCATTGTTTGACCGCCCGAAACCACTTTGTCAGCACCGAGGTCGGTAAACAAACTTTCAATTCCGTCCCCTGCGGCAACTGCAACAAATCCGTATTCTTTTTCAGGTGCTACCGGGGTGTATTCGCCGTTATCATCAGACTGAACGGTATTTTCAATTTCAGCGTTTTTCTTGGCTTCTTCATGTTGCTCACGCATATTTTCAATTTTCAAATTAGTAAGTGATCCGTTTTCAAGACCTTTTTGCAACGCTTTGCCGGGGTTATCGGTATGAACATGCACCTTAATTATGCTTTCGTCATCAACAACTACAACGCAATCGCCGATAGTTTCTAAATAAGAACGAAGAGTAAGGGCATCGTCTTTCTTGCCTTTTTCTTTCTTAACAATAAACTCTGTACAATATGTAAAGGTAATTTCACCTTCCCATTCTGCTGCTGCATTTGTAGCCGTTTTCTCTACCTTTTTCTCGGGAGCGTCAGAACTTTGAATAACTTCGCCGTTTTTGAAAACGCTTAACATCCCCTCGAAAATTTTAACTAAACCTGCACCGCCTGCGTCAACAACGCCTGCTTTTTTAAGAACAGGTAAAATTTCGGGAGTTTTTGCGAGTGCTTCTTTTGCACCCTCGAACGCAACTTCAAAAACTTCAACAAAATCTGTTTTACCATCGTTTACTGCGATTTCCGCTTTCTCTTGCGCCTCACGAATAACCGTTAAAATAGTACCCTCGGTAGGTTTCATAACTGCGCCGTAAGCAGATTTTACCGATTTTTTCAAAGCGGCAACCAACTGCTCGCCGTCGGCGGTTTCACATTCTTTAAAGCCTTTTGAAAGACCTCTGAAAATCAACGAAAGAATAACGCCCGAATTTCCTCTTGCACCTCGAAGCAATGCGCCTGCAACAGTTTTTGACATATCCGAAAGCGGTAAAGAATTATCGGTAACATTAAGTTCTTTTTTAGCGTTGCCGATTGTAAGCGACATATTTGTACCTGTATCACCGTCGGGAACAGGGAAAACATTCAATTCATCAACTGAAACACGATTATTTGAAATATTATTCGCACCTGAAATAACCGCATTTTTAAAAATTTCGCCGGTAATCAACTTATAATCATTCCTTTCAAAATCAATCATCTATGCTCATTCCGTCAACATGAACAGTTACTTTATCAACCTGAATTCCCGTTGCTTCTTCAACTGTATATTTTACTTTATGAACAATGCTTCTTGAAATAGCATTGATATTTACACCGTACATAACAGTAATATACAAATCTACAACGATTTTATCAATACTACCCGAAACGATTATGCCTGTATCAGGCAAAGTTTTTCTTGCAAGAAGATTTTTTACTTTTTGTTTGTTTGTAGCAACAAGCCCTGAAACACCGTAGCAGGAAGCGAGCGCATTGCCGATAAACTGAGCAAAAAATTCATTTTCAATACTGATTTCACCGTATCTTGTTTCCAATCCAATCATAAGTAAAATTCCTTTCTTGGTATTTTATTTTAGGTATATGCTTTCAATATTATAATAAGGGTCGCTGATTGACGAAGTTATTTCTTTTGAAAAATTTCCGTAAATACTTATTGTTCCGACTCTGAAAGTAATAGGAATAAAAGGTAATTCATCTTTAAAAGTCGAAAGCATTTTTTCGGTTTCAACGCTCCCTTGTAAATACTTTTTATAAACCGATGAAAATTTATCTTTATTTTTTAGTTTTACCTTTGTTTGCAGTAACGAAGTATAATCAAAACTTTTGTTAAGTCTGATTTCGGCAAGATAAATTTCATAATCTCCTTTTTTGACTGCATTTTTATATGATTTTTTATCTCTCGCATCTGGTTTTAACTCAATACCCGCCGATTTCATTTGTTTAAAAAGCAAAGAGGCAACCATACTTTGTGAATTATTATTCTTATTATAAAGAAGATTTATTGTTATATGATCACCTGCGGAGTTTTTATAATATCCCTCGGAGCCGAGTGTTTTGTAACCTGCTTTTTTAAGAACATCTTTTGCTTTTTCATTTTCCGAATCTTTGCTGAAAATGTTATTTTGTTTATTAATTATTGTGTTTTTTTCATTATAAATATTTAAAGCCGATTTCGATAATGAATAGTAACATTTTTCTGAAATACTTGCTCGGTTTACCGCATAAGAAACCGCTTTTCTTATATTTTTTACACCTAAATATGATTTTTTTTGATTAATTCCGAGATATACAAGATTTGTTAGATTTACCGCTTTGGTTTTTGTTTTCAAAGTCGGCATTTCTTTTGTTTCAAAACCGCTGTAATAAGCATTAATCGAGTTTGAGCGAATCAAATATTCAAGCGAATTATAATCAGGAATATTTTTAAGATTTATTTTGTATTTCGGCTTTTTACCGAAATAGCATTCATTAGCCTTTAATGTAAACTTGCCCTTATTATCAGACAAAACATATCTACCCGAACCTATCGGCGGAATAGATTTTCCGTCGGAATTGGTTTTTTTAACAGTACCGCTTTTTATAATCGGAAAATCAAGTGTATTTGCAATATTTTTGTCGGCGTGGGCAAGCGTTAAAATTACTTCGTTTCCCGAAGATGTATAACTTTTTACATTTTCAAGTTGATTTACATAAGCGCCGTGTTTTGCACTTTTGCATTTGCCGATTGAATATGTAACATCGTCGGCCGAAACATAAGAGCCGTCGGAGAACCTGTAAGAATTAAGCGATATTCTTACCGTTTTTCCGTCAACCTCAATATTGCTTGCAATTAATTTTTTTGTATTCAAATCATTATCAAGTTTGGTAAGCGAATCAAAAAGCAACGGACAAAGCGCCTGATTGCCCGAACTTTGTGCACTGTAAGGGTCAAGACTGTCAGAATAGCAAAAGTAAAGCGTTAAATTTTTGCTTTTACTTTTTTTAGGTTTATTCTTTGAAGTCTGTCCGTTATTTTCGGCAACAACAGAATCATTATCAGCGGAGGAATTTTTTGTTTCACTTTCGTTTTTGCAAGCGCAACTGCTAAAAGCAAGCAACAATGCAAATACAATAAGCAATGCTTTTTTCAAAAAATCCCTCCTTGCAGTTATATTCGATTAGTTTAGTATACCATAAGTAATACTATTTTTCAACAATCATTTTTTAAGTTCGGAAGTACAATGCGGACAACGAGTTGCCTTTATATCGATTTCGCTTTGGCAATAAGGGCAAACTTTTGTTGTAGGTGCCTCTTCTGCTTCCTCTTTTTTCTTTAAACTCATAGCCTTATTTACTGCTTTAACAATAAGGAAAATAACGAGCGCCATAATAAGGAAGTTAATAATTGCAGTAATAAATGCGCCAAAATTAATTGTTGTTGCAGCATTGCTTTGAATCATCCTAAATGAAAGTCCTGTCATATTTGTTCCTCCGAGACAGGCAATAATAGGGTTAATAAGATTGTCGGTAAGTGCTGTTACAATACTGGCAAAAGCACCGCCGATGATAACACCTACTGCGAGGTCGAGAACATTTCCTTTTGAAATAAACTCTTTGAATTCTGCTAAAAATTTCTTCATTGTTTTTTCTCCTTTGTATTGTTTTTATGTTAAAGCATTCCGCTTTACATTTTTGAGCCTTTTGTGCCAAACGACATATCGTTATCTAAGATATTTGTATCAAACGAAAATTGCAAGTTTTCACGAACTCTTGCACGCTTAAAGCCGAGTTCTATCAACTTATCAAGCAATTCGCTGTATTTAACGCCTTTCGGCTCCCAAAGATAGAACGAAAGCGAGCCGGGAATAGTGTTAATTTCATTGACATAAACTTTGTCGTTTTCAGTATCATATAAAAAGTCGATTCTTACAACGCCGTTTGCGCCGATTGCCTTGAAAGTTTGCTTGGCGTATTCTTCAACATCTTGTTTTATTTTATCGGAAATATCGGCAGGGATTTTTCGATAAAGCGAAGCCATACCGCTCCCCTTTGACCCGCCTGACTTAGCGCCTTTTGCACCTTTGCCACCGCCCTGATATTTATCTTTATAAGATAAAATTTCATCAGACATAACCGGTTCTTCAATAACCGAAGTCTTGCAACTGTCAGTATCGCCGACTACCGAACAGTTAAGTTC
The DNA here is from genome assembly GCA_902773485.1 of Oscillospiraceae bacterium. GTDB lineage: Bacteria > Bacillota > Clostridia > Oscillospirales > Acutalibacteraceae > RUG11462. The sequence continues at coordinate 18,899 of CACYEQ010000131.1, read as the reverse complement.
TCGCAAAGAGGTTACCGCAGGTTCTACAAGAATTTTTGAAGCATAGTTCATTGCGTCTTTTATCGCGGTGATAAGTTCATCCTTATCATTTGCTTTTGAAATGCCGACAGACGAGCCTAAATTTGCAGGTTTAACAATTAACGGATAAGAAAACTGTTTTTCGATTTTTGCTATGTATTTGTCGGAGTTTGCCACATATTCTTTTGCATAAAACTGAACGCAATCAAGTACCGGCACATCTGCTTTTTGCAAAACATATTTAAACACCGCTTTATCCATACCGACCGCAGCCGAGAGAACATCGCAACTCACATAAGGAATACCGAGCAGTTCAAACCAGCCTGTAAGCGAGCCGTCTTCACAGTTTGTTCCGTGAACAATCGGAAAAGCAATGTCAATTGAACATAACACTTTTTTAAAAAGTCCTTTTTTAAGTTCAACAATGTTAAATTTTTCGCCTTGCTTTACCATTGTAACATTTTTTGATTTTTCAAGCAATGCAGGAATATTTTTAAATTCGGAAATATTCAGCATTTCGGGTGAATGGTACATTTCACCGTTTTTGGTAATATAAATTGGAGTAATATCGTATTTTTGCGTATCAATTGCGTTCATTGCCTGTACCGCCGAGATTACCGCAACCTCGTGTTCAACCGAACGACCTCCGAAAAATACACCTATATTTGTTTTCATTAAGTATCAAATCCTTTCAGGAAATATGTTTAAAATATTGTGCCGAAAGGCACCTTAATTATTCATTATTTAGCATAGTTGTCTGGCAAATCGTTTTCAAATATAACTACCGTATTTTTGTCGCACATAGGTTTAAAGATTTCAACTGCATCATTAAATGTTTTAGCGATATAAAGATTTTCTTTTGAAAAACCGCCCTCTAAAACACCCTCATTAATAGGTACCGAACGCTTTTCGCCTACCAAAATTATAACATCGGCATTTTTTGAAGCCTCCAACCCCAAAGCCTTATTGCACTCGTACTCTTTTTCACCGAGTTCAACAAGTCCCGGTGTTACAACTATTCTTTTCATAGGCGAGAATGAGCCTATTACCCTCATAGCCTCTAAACAACCTGCCGGGTTAGCGTTGTAAGCGTCATCTATAAGCAACGAACCATTAATAAACGGTTTTAACTGCAAGCGGTGTTCGGTAGCAGTCAAATTTTCAACCGCATATTTTATATCGTTTTCTTCCAGCCCTAAATCAATAGCAATTGCTACCGCTGACAAAATATTTAAAATATTATGCGAGCCTAAAAGCGAAGTAGTGAGTGTAAACTCTTTATCTTTATAACAAACGGTGAAATTCAAGCCGTTTTTTGAAGATACAACATCTTTTGCTGTTACATCAGCATCGCCGTTGTTTATTGCATAAGTTACGCTGTTGTATTCACCTTTCTTTGCATTTATATATTCATTATCAATATTCAAATAAACTTTACCGCCGTTTTGCTTAACAGCATCGGCAAGTTCAAATTTTGTGCTGATAACATTTTCAATAGAGCCGAATGTGTTAAAATGTTGCGGACCGACAGAAGTAATAACGCCTGTTGTAGGGTGCGCAATATCGCAAATTTCCTTAATATCGCCTACTCGCTTTGCACCCATTTCAACAACAAAAATCTCAGTTTGCGGTTTTAGGTGATTTCTAACTGTAATAACAACGCCCATAGGCGTGTTAAAACTGCCGGGTGTGATGAGCGTATTGTATTTCTCCGATAAAATTCTGCCTAAAATATATTTTGTAGAAGTTTTACCGTAAGAGCCTGTAAGCCCGATAATTTTCAAATTGGGCATAGATTTTAAAATCTTTTTTGAATCGTTTATAAAATATTTTTTAATTGCTCTTTCGGCAGGTGCGTTTATAATGTTAATCAAACAAACAAAAAACGGCGAAAAAACAGTTAAAACACAAGCGATAATAATTGCAATTTTCGGGTCAATTACACCGCAAAGCACAAGAACAACAAATATACACGAAATTACAAAAGCGGTTATGTAAAAGCGCTTTATTCTTGATGTAAAAACAATACCTTTTTTTGCGTGTTTAATCTTAAAAACGGTGTAATAAATTCTTATTACCGAAAAAATAACGGCGAAAACAAGTGTTAAAACCCTTAAATCAAAAACTGCAAACAGCGAGATAATTAAAGCGGAAACAACAGAAAGAACCGATTTTAATTTAAACTCGCCCTTTAAATAATCAAAAAATCGAGAGTTAAAATAGGAGTTAAGTTGCAAAAAATGAAGTTGGCGGGTAATAGTTACCAATACCGTAAGAAAAAGCAGTAAAGAGCAAATCTTTAAAATCATTTACTTTCCTCCCAAAAAACTTTTTAAAATTGCATCAACTGTTGCAGGGTTCTCGATAAAGTTCCAATGCGAAAGACCCGGCATTACAACAAGACCGCAATCTTTTATCTCTTTTTCCATAACCTTTGCCATCCAAAGCGGTGAAGCAGTATCGTTTTCACCCCAAACAAGCAAGGTGGAAGCGGTGATATTGTGAAGTTTATCGGAAACATCGGAATTAATTAAATTAACCAAAGTCTGTCGCATAACAGGCGGTGCCGAGTTGTAGTCAGCCGAGCCGAAGTGTTTGCGCAGTTCTTCAAGTGTCTGCTCGGTGTAATTTTTAATTATCGGCAGAGTAAGCACTCTCTTTGCGGTTTTAAAGGTAGTTTGACGCACTTTTTGTTTAAAAGTCTTTTTGTTTTTTATGCCTGCCGCACCGAAAAGCACAATTTTTTTAGGACTGCAGTAGCCGTTTGCGCACATATTTAAAATAGTTCTTCCACCGTTTGAATGACCTATCATAATCGGGTCGCAAAGCCCTAATTTATCCATAAACTCTTTGGTAATTTTGCAGTAATCATCGGTGGTAAGAGCCTCTTTCGGCAGTTCTGATTTACCGCACCCCGGTGCATCCAGCAAAATGCAACGAAATCTTTTTGAGAGAGGCACAATCATTCGTTTAAACGAATCAAGCGAAGCACCCCAACCGTGCAAAAACAAAATGTCATCGCCCTGACCGCAAATTTCATAATTCAATTTTATTCCCTTAACCTCTACGGTCATAAATTCCGCCCCTTAAAATAATAATTTATTTCTTTTTATGCAATTGTTTCATTCTTTGCTCTTTTGAGAGAACCATTTTACGAAGTCTAATTGACTCGGGAGTTACCTCTACCAACTCATCATCTTTAATAAATTCCAGCGAGCGTTCCAGCGAGAGTACCGACGGCGGTGTAAGGCGCAAAGCCTCATCTGAACCTGCGGCACGGGTGTTTGTAACATGCTTTTTCTTGCAGACATTACAAACCAAGTCTTCTGCTTTCGGGTTTTCGCCGACAATCTGACCCTCATAAACATCAACGCCCGGACCTACGAAAAGTCTGCCTCTGTCTTGCGTGTTAAACAAACCGTAAGACGATGTAACGCCTGTTTCAAACGAAACAATCGAGCCTGTGTTCCTGCTGGGAATATCGCCCTTGTATTCCTCATAATCCGAGAAAACATGGTTCATAATGCCGTTGCCGTTAGTATCGGTCAAAAATTCGGAGCGGTAACTCATAAGGCCACGGGCCGGAATTTTAAATTCAAGATGAGTCATACCTGTTTCTCTTGTTCCCATATTTATAAGTTCCGCTTTACGGTTGCCGAGTTTTTCCATAACCGCACCGACATAATTTTCGGGAACTTCAATCATTAAAAGTTCAATCGGCTCTAACAATTTGCCGTCTTTATCTTTTTTATAAATAACCTGCGGACGGGATACCTGAAATTCATATCCCTGACGGCGCATTGTTTCAATCAAAATAGAAAGGTGCAACTCGCCTCTGCCCGAAACTTTGAATGTATCAGCCGAATCGGTTTCCTCAACACGCATTGAAACATTGGTTTCAACCTCTTTGAAAAGGCGGTCACGCAGGTTTCTTGAAGTTACAAATTTACCCTCTTTACCTGCAAAAGGCGAATCGTTTACAATGAAATTCATTGCAATTGTAGGTTCATCTATCTTGACAAAATCCTTTTTTTCAATATGCTCAGGGTCGCAGGCGGTTTCGCCTATATTCAAGTCTTCAATACCCGAAACACAGATAATATCTCCTGCTATTGCCTCGTCTGTTTCTACTCTGCCGAGTCCGTCAAATGTATAAAGGCGGGAAATTTTAACATTCTGTTCGGTACCGTCTTGTTTGCAAAGCACAACTTTATCATTAACATGAACTTTGCCCCGCTCAACTCTGCCGATACCGATTCTGCCTACATAATCATCATAATCAATATTTGAAAACAGTATCTGCAAAGGACCCTTGGGGTCATTTTGCGGAGCAGGGGCTTCATCTATAATCATATCCAAAAGCGGTCTTAAATCAGTACCCTTTTCGCTAGGATCGAGAGATGCGTAACCGTCACGAGCCGAAGCGTAAACTACCGGAAATTCCAACTGGTCATCATCAGCGCCGAGTTCAATAAACAAATCGAGCACCTCATCAACAACCTCGTCGGGTCTTGCCCCGTCACGGTCAATTTTGTTAAGTACAACGATAGGTTTTTTACCGAGTCCTAACGCTTTTTTAAGCACAAATCGGGTTTGAGGCATACAACCCTCGAATGCATCAACAAGAAGAAGAACAGTATCTACCATTAAAAGAATACGCTCAACCTCGCCGCCGAAATCGGCGTGACCCGGAGTGTCAACTATATTAATTTTACAGTCTTTATAATGAATACTTGTATTTTTTGCGAGAATGGTGATTCCTCGTTCTCTTTCCAAATCATTAGAGTCCATAACTCGCTCTGCAACTTCTTGATTTTCTCTGAATGTGCCAGATTGTTTTAACATTTCGTCAACCAAAGTTGTTTTTCCGTGGTCAACATGAGCAATAATTGCTATATTTCTTAAATTTTTAGTTTCTGTCATAACTTAATTTTCTTCCCTTTTTTCTTAAAAATCTTTTTACATATTTATACATAATACATTATATCAAATTCTATGAAATTTACAAGGAATTTTAGCAAAAAAATCCGCTATTTTTAAAAAAATTGAAAGTTTTCAACTGTATTTTGTTTACATAACATTAAGATGTGGAAAACTATGTGGAAATGTTAAAACTCAGTTTTGCTTTAATTAAAGCAATTTTGAGAAATTGGAAAAAAATTAAAGTTACATAAAACTATTGTTCATATTTTAAAAACGAAAACGGCGGCAAATTTACCGCCGAAAAATTTTTTTCTTTTAACCCAAAGCAACATCTAAAAGCATCATAAGAGCAAAGCCGAAAACTATTCCCATTGTAGCAAAATAAGGGCTTGCTTTTTGATTTTGCTGACATTCTGGAATGAGTTCGTGAACTGCAACCAGAATCATTGCACCTGCGGCAAAGGAGAGTGTAAACGGCAGAATTTTCTTGATGTAAACCACCAGTAATGCGCCTATAACGCCTGAAACAGGCTCAACCAAACCCGAAGCTTGCCCGATTAAAAAACTTTTTGTTCTCGAACATCCCTCTCTTCGAAGCGGCAGCGATACCGCCGCTCCCTCGGGAAAGTTTTGCAACCCGATACCCAGTGCAATAGTAACAGCGCCCATTACCGCCTCGGGCGGATTTTTTCCGCTTGACAACGCACCAAATGCGACACCGACAGCAAGCCCCTCCGGAATGTTGTGCATTGTAATTGACAAAACAAGCAATATTATTCGATTTAGCCTGTCGGAAGGGTCGGCGGAATTGCCGATTCCTTTTCGAGCTTTGGTTACGATTTTATCCGAAGCCCACATAAACAGTGCTCCGCACAAAAAACCTATTGAAACTATCACCCAAGCAGGCGTTTTTAGGTATTCTTCCGCTCGGTCAATTGCGGGTTGCAAAAGCGACCAAAACGAAGCCGCTATCATTACCCCTGCCGCAAAGCCGAGCATTAAGTTCATAACTTTTTGATTTGTTTTTTTAAAAAATATAACCATTGCGGCGCCAAGCGCTGTAACACCCCAGGTGCCGAGCGTTGCAACAAGCGCCATAAGTACTACGTTATTCATTCAAAAATTCACCTCATATTAATTTATGAAACTATAAATTTTTAGGTGAAATAAAAGTTGATAAAATAACCACTTTGTGATATAATAATGAAAAATATATAAAGAAGGAAAAAGTTTATGAGCGAAAATTGTACTCACGATTGTTCGACTTGCGGTGAAGATTGTGCTGACAGAAACGCAATTCAAAAAGAAAAACCGAACGAACTTTCAAATATAAAAAAAGTTATCGGTGTTGTAAGCGGTAAAGGCGGTGTAGGTAAATCGCTTGTTACCTCAATGCTTTCGGTTATAATGCAAAGAAGAGATAAAAACTGTGCAATTCTTGATGCCGATATTACAGGTCCGTCTATTCCGAAAGCGTTCGGCATACGTGAAAAAGCCAAAGGCAGCGATAACGGAATTTTTCCCGCAAAGTCAAAATTCGGAACACAAATTATGTCGATAAATATGTTGCTTTCCGATGAAACCGACCCTGTTGTTTGGCGAGGTCCCGTTATAGCAGGAACCGTTAAACAGTTCTTTACAGAGGTAATTTGGAACGATGTTGACTATATGTTTGTAGATATGCCTCCGGGTACGGGCGATGTTCCGCTGACTGTTTTTCAGTCGCTCCCTGTTGACGGCATCGTTATTGTAACATCTCCGCAAGAACTCGTTTCAATGATAGTCGGCAAAGCGATTAAAATGGCAAAGTTGATGAACATTCCTATTTTGGGAATTGTTGAAAATATGTCTTATTTTGAATGTCCCGATTGCCACAAAAAACACAGTGTTTTCGGCGAAAGTCATATTGAAAACTTGGCAAAACAGTTTGGTATTGACTGCGTTTCAAAAATACCTATTGACCCCTCGCTTGCAAATAATTGTGACAACGGCGTAATTGAACTTTTTGAGGGTGATTGGCTTGAAAACCTTGCCGATAAAATTGAGGGGATGTATAAATGAAAATAGTTTTTAATAACGATGAAAAGGTAGTAAACGCAATTCGTGAAGGTTTGAAAAAGAAAGGCGGTTACTGTCCTTGCAGACTTGAACAGGTTGAAGATAATGTTTGTATGTGCAAAGAGTTTAGAGAGCAGATTGCAGACCCCGATTTTGAGGGTTACTGCCATTGCAGGCTTTATTATAAAGAAAAATAAGGAGGATACTTCTATGGCTGAAATTACATTAACACATGATAATTTTGAAAAAGAAGTTTTAAAATCAGACAAGCCCGTTTTGGTCGATTTCTGGGCAGTTTGGTGCGGACCTTGCCAAATGTTAGCACCGACTGTTGAAGAAATCGCAGAAGAATACAGCGATAAAGTTAAAGTTGGTAAAGTTAATGTTGACGATGAAATGGAACTTGCTCAATCGTTTGGTATTCAAAGTATTCCGACATTGATTTTATTCAAAAAAGGCAAAGCAGAAAAAACTTCCGTAGGTCTTGTATCGAAACAAGAGATTTTAGATATGATTGATTAAAAAAATCCTCGACTTAAAATTTTAAGTCGGGGATTTTTTTGTTGTGTTTTAGATTCTATTCCAAACAACGCCTTCTCGGGTATCCTTAATTTCAATACCCATTTCAAGTAAATTCGCACGAATTTCGTCTGCTTTTGCAAAGTTTTTTTCTTTTTTAGCCTGGGCTCGCTCGGCGATAAATGCTTCAACTTTTGCTGCTAATTCATCATCTGCACTACTGTCTTTTTCGTTTGCTTTTTTAATTAGATTAAGCGATAAAACCTTGTCAAAATCGGCAACTAAATATAATTTTGTTGCGTCAGAAATATCGGCTTTTAAAACATCATAAAGTGCGGTAACAGCAAGAGAAGTGTTCAAATCGTTATCGAGCGCCTCTTTAAACTTATCTTCAAAAGGCTTTGCCTCTTCTAAATTTGGCTCGCCCTCGCCGCAAAGCGAGGCTATTTTTTTAACTAATTTATTATAAGCGATTTTAGCGTTGTCCATCCCCTCATATGAAAAAACAAGCGATTTGCGGTAGTGCGACTGCAAGCAGAAAAAGCGGTAAACAAGCGGGTCATACCCTTTTTCCTGCAACAGCGAAACGGTAAGAAATTCTCCTTTTGATTTCGACATTTTACCCGAACTTGTGTTAAGGTGAAGCACATGAAACCAATAATTGCACCATTTATGACCGAGATACGCTTCCGACTGTGCAATTTCGTTTGTATGATGCGGAAATGCGTTGTCTATACCGCCGCAATGAATATCAAGGTACTCGCCCGAATGTTTTATTGAAATTGCCGAACATTCGATATGCCAGCCCGGGTAGCCTAAACCAAAAGGACTGTCCCATTTAAGTTCTTGGTCATCAAATTTTGATTTTGTAAACCAAAGAACAAAGTCGGTTTTATTTTTCTTGTTTGTATCTTCAAAAACATCATCACGAACGCCTACTTGCAAATCTTCGGCATCATGTTTGTTAAAAACATAATATTCGTCTAATTTTGAAGTATCAAAATAAATGTTACCGCCTGCCCCGTAAGCATAGCCTTTTTCAAGCAAAACTTCAATCATTTTGATAAATTCGGGAATGCAACTTGTTGCAGGCTCAACAACATCGGGGCGTTTGATATTAAGTTTTTGCATATCGTCAAAAAATGCTTTGGTATAAAACTTTGCAATTTCCATTACCGATTTATGCTCTCTTTTTGCGCCTTTAAGCATTTTATCTTCGCCTGTGTCGGCGTCACTTGATAAATGCCCTACATCAGTAATGTTCATAATTCTTTTAACATCATATCCTATATATCGAAGATATTTTTCTAAAATATCCTCCATAATATAGGTGCGAAGATTACCGATATGTGCAAAATGGTAAACGGTAGGTCCGCAGGTATACATTGAAACCTTGCCGTTTTCATTCGGTTTGAACTCTTCTTTTTTATGCGTTGCAGTATTATAAATTGATAACATTCTTTTTCTCCTTTGTCGAATGCTTCGACTCCCAACTCTCCGGGCGGTGAACCACCGCCGGCAACTCTTCAGCTATAAGTTTGAAATAACTTATTGTTTTGTAGTGCCTCAGGTACGAAGTTTTACTTTGACTTTATGTTTATTTATTGTTGTGCTAAGCACACATTAATCACTAATTATTCTTTATCTTTGAGCTTTTTCTCCAATTTATTGACTTTATATTCTAACTCGCAGATTTTTTGTGCAAGCGGGTCCGGAAAATGAATTTGGTCAAGATCGCAAATATGTCTTTCACCGTTTAATCTAACTACTCTTGCAGGAATACCAACAGCGGTGCTGTTTTCGGGAATTTCCGAAAGCACAACTGCTCCTGCGGCAATTTTTGAATTGTCACCTACTTTAAACGGCCCCAAAACTTTGGCTCCTGCGCCAATCATAACATTGTTGCCGATTGTAGGGTGGCGTTTTCCCGTATCTTTACCTGTACCTCCAAGTGTTACGCCCTGATAAATCGTAACATCGTCGCCAATTTCGGCAGTTTCGCCGATTACAACTCCTGTTCCGTGGTCAATAAAAAATCTTTTTCCGATTTTTACAGCAGGGTGAATTTCAATATTAGTTTTTCTAACCGCTCTTTGCGAAATCCAGCGGGCGATAAAATAAAACTTATGACGGTAAAAAAAGTTCGCTCTGCGATGCATTCTTACCGCTTTTAAACCCGGATATAAAAACAAAATCTGTAAAGTAGAAGTTGCAGCAGGGTCGTTTGCTTTTACGCAGGCTATATCCTCTCTTATTCTTTTAAACATAATGTTCCTCCAAAACAAAAAACTCCGCTGTGCGTAAAGCACAACGGAGGCAAATTTTTTTAAAATCTACGGTTCCACTCCATATAGTAAAACTCATCATAACCTTAACGCGGTCGAAACGGACAAGAATACTTATATTTCCCCTTGTCAACGAATAAGGTGCACTTCAAAATTCAGGCAATACGGTGATTTCAGCAATCACACCGTTCTCTGAAAGAGCCACAAAAATTTACTCTTCCTTATTATTGTTTTTAAAATATACAGTTATTGTAACACACTTTTTCAAAAAAGTAAACTATTTATTTGAATTTATAAAATCTTTGTTTGCTGTAATATATGTTATTCCTGAAATTAATGTGAATACAGCCGAAAACCAAAGCAAAACAGAATATACTGTTTCTATAACAAATACGGCTATATCTGATAACGACAAAAGCGAGCAATCAAGCACTGCCAAGAAAGACAGCGTTGCTATGATTGCAACCATTTGCATAACCGTTTTGGTTTTTCCCCACATATTAGCGGCTATAACCTTGCCCTTGCTTGCAGCAATCATTCTAACAGAAGCCACAATAAATTCTCGAAGCAACACAATAAATGTTATCCAAACAATACCGTAACCGATATTTAAAACTGTCAATCCAAGGAATGCGGCGGTAGTTATCATTTTATCTGCAATAGGGTCTAAAAACTTGCCGAAATCGGTTATTAAATGCTGATCTCTTGCAATTTTTCCGTCATAATAATCGGTTACAGACGCTATTAAAAATATAAGTAACGCAACCGCATAATGAAATGGAAAATCAATTAGCATAGCGACTAAAATCGCCGGGGACAAAACAAATCTTATAACAGTCAACTTATTTGGTAAATTAAGTTTCATTAAATCTCTTCTCCTAAAAGATCGTAATCAATTCTGTCATATATTTTAAGCGGTAAAATTTCGCCCGCTTTATGCTCTTTTTCACTCATAAAGAAAACTTTTCCGTCAATATCGGGAGCATCCATTTTTGTTCTGCCAAAATAGCATTTATTCATTTTATCGTAACCCTCAACTATTGTTTCAAAGGTTTTGCCGATAAAACTTTCTGCTAAATCATCATTAACAAGCGACTGCTCCGCCATAATAACTTCAAGACGGCGTTGTTTTACATCTTCATCTATTTGGTCATCAAATTCTGCGGCAGGAGTATTCTCCTCCTGCGAGTAGGCAAATGATCCCATTCTGTTGAATTTGGTGTTTTTCACAAACTCTGCAAGAATTTCAAAATCTTTCTCCGTTTCTCCGGGGAAACCGACGATAAAAGTAGTTCTGATAGTAATATCAGGTATTTCTTTTCTAAGTTTTTCTACAACACTTTTAAGCAAAGCGCTGTCGCCCTTGCGGTTCATTCTTTTTAAAACGCTGTCGCTTGCGTGTTGCATTGGAATATCAAGATAGTGTAAAACTTTATCATTTCTCTTAATTGAGGAGATAAGTTCATCGGTAATTTTATCAGGATATGTATATAAAATTCTAATCCATTTTAAACCTTCAATTTCTTGAAGGTTATCAAGAAGTTCGGGCAATTTATACTCGCCGTACAAATCCTTGCCGTAACGGGTAGTATCCTGCGCAATCAAAATTAATTCTTTTACGCCGTTTTCGGCTAAATTTTTCGCCTCTGCAATTACATTTTCGATTTTTCTTGAACGAAAACGCCCTCTAATCATAGGGATAGCGCAATATGTACATTTATTATCGCAACCGTCGGCAATGCGAAGATAAGCGGTATAATTAGGCGAAGTTAAAATCCTGTCGCCATCTAAATCTAAATCTTCTTGATTTGAAAAAAGAGAGTAAGTACAACCGCCAAGAGTTTTTGAAACAATATCGCAAATATCTTTGTTGTCGCCTATGCCCACAACTGCGTCAACTTCGGGAAGTTCTGTCAAAATTTCATCGCGGTAACGCTGGGCTAAGCAGCCTGTAACAATAATTGCTTTTAATTTGCCTTGTTTTTTAAGTTCGGCAAGTTCTAAAATATTATCAATCGCTTCTTGTTTTGCATCGGCAATAAAACCACAAGTGTTTACTATAACGGCGTCAGCCTCGTTTTCGTCAGCGGTTATTTCAAAACCGCCCTCCTGCAAAAGCGAAAGCATTATTTCAGCGTCAATCTGATTTTTCGGGCATCCTAACGATACCATTCCTATTTTATTTGACATATTTTTCTCCAGAATTCTATTTTATATTGGTGCTGTTCTTATTACGCGTCTTGCGTGTCAAGACACTCAACAGCACGCTTGATAACATCATACGAATAGCCTTTTCGCTGTAAAGCGGCAATCATTCGGCGTTTTACCTTTTCATCGGCACGAAAACCGGCATATTTTAGCCTTATTATTTCAACTGCGTCTGACACATCATCCGGTGAAAACTGTTCGGCATATTTTTCTGCAACTTCTCTTGAAACGCCTTTTTGCAAAAGTTCTGTCACCATCGCCCGATACCCGAGTTTTCGATTCATTTTAAGGTTATATGCATAATTATATGCAAAACGATCGTCATCAATTACACCTGCATCGGCAAGTGTTTTTACCGCCTCAAAAACTGCGTTTTCTTCAAATTTATCTCGTTTTAGGCGAAAAATCATCTCTCTTTTTGAATACTCCCTGCGAGAAAGTAGCCACATTGCTTTTGAAGTCGCCCTTGTAAGTTCCGACTCGTATTTTAACTCTTCTAGCCGTTCCTCATCAATATTGTGCCCGACTTTTAACGCGTTTTTTGCGACAGTTTCTTTATCTAAAAACACGCTTTCTTCGCCGAAATTTACTCTAAAAAGATGATTTTTTGCTCCAATTATATCGGTAATTACCATTAATCTTCAACTGCAATGTCAATATCAATATCGGCAGATTTTGTTTCGGTTTCTTCATCTGCTACTTTTTCAACGGTAGGCTCCGAAACGCCCGACAAAGTTGCTTTTTTAAGTTTAGGCTTTTTACTGCCGAAAAATTCATCTTTGTGTTCTTTTATTTTTTCTTCAATTTCAGCCATAAGTTCAGGATTTTCGGTTAAATAAACTTTAACTTTTTCTCTGCCCTGACCGATTTTTTGACCGTTATATGAGAACCAAGAGCCGGATTTCTGAATAACATCACAATCAACGCCGAGATCAACAATTTCGCCGACACGCGAAATGCCCTCGCCGTACATAATATCAAACTCAACCTCTTTAAAAGGAGGGGCAACTTTATTCTTAACAATTTTCGCCTTAGTTCTTGAACCTATAATTTCATTTTGAAGTTTTAACTTTTCACCTTTGCGAATTTCAATTCTGACAGACGAGTAGAATTTAAGAGCACGACCGCCTGTTGTAACTTCGGGACTGCCGTAAACCACGCCGACTTTTTCACGAAGTTGATTAATAAATATAACAGCACAGTTTGATTTTGCAATGCAAGCGGTTAATTTTCTCAGCGCCTGCGACATAAGACGAGCCTGCAATCCTACATGGGTGTCGCCCATAAGACCCTCGATTTCGGCTTTTGGGACGAGTGCCGCAACCGAATCGACTACAACAATATCAATTGCGTTTGAACGCACAAGCGCCTCGCAAATTTCAAGTGCCTGCTCACCCGTATCAGGTTGAGAAACAAGCAAAGAATCAATATCAACTCCGAGCGCATTTGCATAAACAGGGTCTAGTGCATGCTCAACATCTATAAAAGCGGCTTCGCCGCCCAACTTTTGTGCCTGCGCTACCGCATGCAAAGCGACGGTAGTTTTACCCGAACTTTCGGGGCCGTAAATTTCAATAATTCTTCCTCTCGGAATACCACCTATACCGAGTGCCATATCAAGCGAAAGCGAGCCTGTTGAAATAGCCTCAATATTAAGATTTGTAGTATCACCGAGTTTCATTACCGCACCCTTGCCGTATGCTTTTTCAATTTGTGCAAGGGCATCTTTCAACGCCTTTTCTTTTGGGTCAACCTTTTCTTTGGTGTTTTTACCTGCCATTTTTATTTCTCCTTAAATTGAATTAATTTTTTTCCGCTTTTATAACTCTTGTATTTTTGCCGTAATCTTTTATAGCACTAATACAAGAATAACCGTTATTTTTTAAAATCTCGGTAACGCTTTTTTCCATTTTATAACCGATTTCAAAAATAAGGGTGAATTTTTTATGAATTTTAAAATTTTCTGCTATTTTTTTGTAAAAATACAAACCGTTATCATCAGCAAAAAGTGCCGTTTCGGGCTCAAACAAAACCTCTGCCGATAAATCATTCCGCTCTTTTTCCGCTATGTAAGGCGGATTTGATACAACTAAATCATATTCACCGCAAAAATCTTGCGCATCGGCTTTTATCGCCCGAACATTTTTGGCTTGATTATGCTCAATATTTTTCTGCAAATATGAAAACGCTTTGTCATATAATTCAACTGCGTAAACCAGCGAATCGGGGCGATTTTTGGCAATTGCAACCGCAATAGCACCGCTGCCCGAACACAAATCAAGCACTCTCGGGTTTTTAATGTCTTTTATCGCCTTTAATGCTTCATCAACCAAAATTTCGGTATCATCACGGGGAATAAGCACTCCCTCGCCCACCAAAAACGACAAAGAATAAAACTCGCAAACTCCCAAAATATAGTAGAGCGGAACGCCGTTTCTTCGTTTTTGCGCCATTTGAAAGCAATTTTTTATGATTTCATCATCAGCGGTTTGCCTGCGAATTTTAATAAAACCAGTATTATCGCAATTCAGATTATGGAGTAAAATCTGCCTTGCCTCGAAAACGGCATTTTTGCAATCAAGTTTCTTTTCAATCTGTTTTTGCAGTTCAAAATATGTCATATTCTGTCAAGTTCGGGATCATCGGGAATAACTTCTTCCATTGCCTTTATTGCGACTTCTATCATGTCATCATTAGGCTCTTTTGTAGTAATTCTCTGTACCCAAAGCCCCGGGGCTGCAATTATTTTTGTAGCGATGTTATCGTATTTTCCGCAAAGTTTTATAAGTTCGTAACCGATACCGCAGAAAAGCGGAACGAGTAAAATTTTAATTGCAACCCAAATGCCTGTAAGTTTTGTAACGCTCGGGAACAAAAGCACAATTACCGTTGAAAAAATTATTCCGACCGCTATCATCAAAAACATAAACGAAGTACCGCATCTTGGGTGAAAACGAATTTGTTTTCTAACATTTTCAACTGTCAGCGGCAACCCTTTTTCATAACAGAAAATTGTTTTATGCTCGGCACCGTGATATTTAAACAACCGCTTAATATCGGGCGTTTGCGAAACCAACATAATATAACCGACAAAAATTGCAATTTTCATCAAACCCTCTAAAAACGGACGCCAGTTTTGCAAAACGCCGTTTTCAATTGCCGAAGCACTGATACCGACACCGCTTGCCAGAGAGTTGAAAACATTAAAAATTACCGACGGTATATACATAAACAAGAATACTGCAAGACCTACGCCTAAAACCGTTCCTATTGTCATAACAACAGTCATTAACGTATTTGAAAGTTTTTTCGGCTTTTCTTCTTTTTTCTTTAAATCTTCATAAGAAATGCCTGTCTTTTCGGCTTTTTTGCGGAGTTTTTCTTCGTGTTTTTTCTCTTCTTCCGCTTCTTCCAAAGCGGTCATACCCGAAAGGTCGGCCGAACGCATAAGCGTTTTCATACCTACATACATAGTTATGGCAAATGTAATTATACCACGCAAAACGGGCATTCCCAGCCATTTATACTTTTTTATAGGATTCGGAAAATTCACTTCTTCGGTGGCAATAGATTTATCGGGTGTTCTTACCGCCAAAGTAGTTTTTTCGGGTCCTTTCATCATAATGCCTTCAATAACCGCCTGACCGCCTATTGAAGTTTTTTTGCATATTCCCTCACAGTTTTTATTGCTCATTAAAATTATCCCTTTCCTGTGTATACTCATTTTCCGAAGCGCTATTTTCCTTAATAAAAGGAAGTGCTATCGTTACAGAGGTGCCTGCTCCCTCTTTTGAATCAAGCAGTAAAAGACCGTCGTGCTGTTTTATGATTTCATCAACAATTGCAAGCCCGATACCAGAACCGCGAACAGTATTATTTGCTTTATAGAATTTTTCTTTAACTCTTGCCAAATCTTCTGCCGCAATACCGCAACCCATATCGGTAACGGTTACATTTACATAGTTATCATATTGCGAGGCCTCAACGACAACATTGCCCTGATTTCCCGAATATTTTATAGCATTATCAATAATATTAATAAACACTTGTTTAAGTCTGGCGGGATCCGCCATAACAGGAGGCAGAAGTTCCGGAGCGGCATATTCAAGCGTAAGACCTTTTTTCTTTGCTTCGCCCTCATACATAAGCACCGCTTCGCCGAGTTCCGCAAGAACATCTACTTTTTCTTTTCTTATCTGCAATCTACCCGACTGCATTCTTGAAAAATCGAGCAAATCTTCAACAAGTCCCGAAAGCCTGTAAACTTCGCCGTTTATTACCTCAACACCTTTTTTAACCAGTTCATCATCAACGCCGACAGACATTTTCAGTGTTTCCGACCAGCCCTGAATTACGGTAAGCGGAGTGCGAAGTTCGTGAGAAACGCTTGAAATAAAGTCGTTTTTTAATTTTTCACCGCTTTCAAGTTCCTCTGCCATATAATTAATTGTATCGCAAAGTTTTCCTATTTCATCAACCGCATTAACAGGCAGTCGATTTGAGAAATTGCCGTTTGCGATTGAAAAAGCATTTTCGGTAATAAGTTTTATCGGCCCTAAAATAGATTTTAGGAACATAAGCCCCGAAAATACTGTTACACCGATAATTATCAGCCCGATAATTATAAGAATTGTTATATTTAAAAATATGCTTTTTTGCAAACTTTCAGCAGAGGTGATAAATCTTATTGCGCCGATGCTTACACCGTTATACTTCGGCATTAAAGCGGTTTTTGCAATAATCTTTTCACCGTTCTGATTTTTGCCTATAAATTCTGCGTTGCCGTTGTTTTGCAAAGCAGTATAATAATCGGTTTTTACCTCTTTATCGTCAATATAACCTTTTGACGAGATAAACGCTTTACCTGTTCGGTCGAAAAACTGAATTTCTACCATATTTTTATCGTTATAAGAACTGACAAACTCTTTCGCCGCCTCTTCAAACTCAGCGCTTGTCAGCGTTGATTTTTCTTTCATAAACTCGGAGCAGGAGTTAATTCTCGATTCAAGATTGCTTTTTACCGAGTTGTAGTAATAATTGTTAATAAAAATTCCCAAAATCACCTCAACGGCAATAACAACCAAAATAACGACGCCGACAATATCAATAAGCCAGCGGTTTTTAACGCCTTTTACTCTTAAATCTTCCGGTTTAAGCGAAAAATTTCTGTTCAATTGCCGACACCTCCTGTCATTGTTTTAAAAATTTAAAATTAATTATACCTTAGTGTTCCATTTGTAACCCTTGCCCCAAACAGTTACAACATATCTTGGCTCGGAAGGGTCATCTTCAATTTTCATTCTGAGTCTGCGAATATTAACATCAACTATTTTTTCTTCGCCGATAAAACTTTCGCCCCAAACTCGTTTTAAAATATCAGTGCGGTCAACCGGTATTCCTGCCATTGAAAAAAGATATTCCACAATCTGAAACTCAACCGGGGTAAGTTCTATTTCAACGCCTCTTTTAACAAGCGTTCTTCTGCGTAAATTCAGCGTAAAATCGCCGATAACTATTTCATCGGAAACACTGGAATTTTTAGTGTTTGCAAGCATTTCAACTCTACGGTTGAGCGAATCAACGCGTGCTACAAGTTCGGTAGGCGAAAACGGCTTTGTCATATAGTCATCTGCACCCATCATCAAAGCAGAAACCTTGTCCATTTCCTGCGATTTTGCGGTAAGCATAATTATACCGACCGTTGTATTTTTCGCTCTTATTTGTTTGCAAACGCTCAGCCCGTCAAGTCCGGGCATCATAATATCAAGCAAAACCACCTGAAAATCATCGTTTGCCATATAAATTTCAAGTGCTTCTTCACCGGAAGCCGCCTCAACCGTTTGGTAACCCGCTCTTTTTAAATTTATAACGACAAATTCTCTTATAGCCGCTTCATCTTCAACAACTAATATTCTTTTCATATAAAACCGCCTCTTTTAAAGTAAAATAATTTGATTTTTTATATCATCAATACTGACCTTATATTTTCCGTTATAATCTTTGTTAATTTTAACTGCATAAACACATTCGTTATCTGATTTTATTCTAGTAAAACCATTATTTTTCGACGAAAAATCCGATTTAATAAAAACCCTTATTCTGAATATTTCATTACCGAAAGTTTTATTTGTGAAATCCCACTCGCAAAAGATTTGTTCTCTTAAATCAAAATCTTTTTTTACGGTAACATTGCCGAGCCAACTTTCAGAAGTTGTAATAAAATAATTATCGTTAACATTCAAAAATCCGCATACAACTCTTTTTGAAAAAGATTTATTCTCAACCTCATACCACTCGGTAAAATAGGCTCTTTCATCATATTCCTGCTCTTCACTGTAACCGTTGCAAAGATAAGATTTCGGAATTTCGATTTTATTATCCGAATTAATATCTCTGCTCTCAATAAGAGATTGTCTTTCGGTAAGTTTTGTTGAGTTACTTCTTTTATCATAAAAAAGTGTTTTTATTGTTTGGTCATAGTAAAAAACCTCGGTAATCATAGCGTTATCTCCAACGCTTGCATCCACAAAAACTCCGTTTTGATTATCAGAAATCGGCGAAACCGCAATTTTTGAAAAAGATACTACATTTGTATCAAAATTAACCGAGCCCAAAGCAAAGGGAATAGAATCTTTTTGATAAGAAAAACTTATCAACTTTGCCGTTGCGGTATTTTTAAGAAGCGAATTATTAGTTTCCTGTGAGGAAACAGTCGATTGACTGCTCAGTTTAAAAACCGCAATTTGCGGTTTTTTTGAAGCACCTAAATCGCAAACGCAAAAATCCGTGTAACGCTCCTGCGTTAGAAGTTGCAAACCCTCGTTGTAGATTTTATAAACATTGAGTTCCTGCTCGTTTGTATTGTTAAGTTTACAACCGATTAGAATT
>CACYEQ010000130.1 GCA_902773485.1 Oscillospiraceae bacterium | reverse complement strand
CATCGGGAGTATTAACAAAAATACCCTCGCTGAGTTCTTTTTTTGTTTCTTTAAGTGTAGCAAAATCTTTTTCGATTTTACCTTTTTTCAAAGATCTTTTTAGCTAATTTTTTTTTTTTTTTTTTTTTGTCAACACAACCGATAATTACATTGAACGATACGCTCTCGCCCGCTTTAATCTCGAAATCGTTTTGCAAAGCACCGACCATTTGCTCACAAGCAGCAAGCGAAGAAGAAAGTTTTTCTTCCTTAATGGCATCGGGTGAGAAAACACTGCCGTAAACTCCGAAAAATGCTCTTTTTGAAGTATCAAACGAAACAGGTTTTGTGTCGGTTGACATAAAACCGTTAAACCACTCGTGCGGACGCTCCATAGCGAGATTGAAACAAACAATTGAATTAGTTTCTTGGTCAAACTCACCGTGAACATAAGAGTTATAATCAGAATATCTTTGATATCCCTCTAACTGAAATTCAGCAAAAGAATAAGCCGAAACAGATTTTGCTTCACTTGAATTGTTAGTTAAAGTAATTGTCCAAATTTCGCAAGGGTCTTCATCATTTACAAAGATTCTTGCAGATGCTAAAAGACCGTCACACTCGCTCTCAATTTTTGAATAACCCAATCCGTGAGTACAAGAATATTTCTCAACATCAGTTTTGCAAGGATACCAGCCTGGGTTGAAAACCTTACCTGTTTTCTTATCTTTAATATAAAAATAACGGTTACCGTCACGAATTACCGAACATCTACCCTTGCCTGTTGGATCAATATAAGACAACGCTCTTACACCGTAAGCACCAATGCCTCCGCCAAGATGATTTACACCCGCTAATACTCTCGCATTCCAAATGTAGTTAAGTTGCGGTCGTATAGGGCATTTTTCAGTAATCACAAATTCGTTACCGCCGTTAAAACTTCCAAATCTCGCCATTTTTATTCCTCCAAAACTAATTCTATTTAATTATACTTAAATCGAAAAAGATTGTCAACACTTTATTTCTTCTTATTAACCTTGGTTTTCGTTCCATCGGGACGAACTATATAAGTATTATCAAGTTGAGAGGTCAAATTTTTCTTTACCGACGCAATATACTCGTCACGCAACGTTTTTTGCTCCGCTTTTTCTTCGTCTGTAAGACCTTGCACTCTTGACTTTTTCGCAAGAAAATTTATTCTTTCAATTTTGTTCTTTTCCATCTATGTTAAAACCTCTTTACATTTTTGCAAAACAGTATTTGCAATAGGACCCGCTACTTGTGCTCCCGAACCGCCGTTTTGAACAACTATTACAAAAGCCAACGGCAAATTATCGCTGTCGTTAAAACCTACAAAAACCGCGTGCGGTCGTTCATCTTTAACCTCAGCCGTTCCCGATTTAGCACAAATATCAAGTCCACGGAAATTCCAAGTGCCGTAAGTCTGTTTAACATTATTCTTCATAAGTTCTTTAATCTTATTTGCAGTTTTGGTTTTTAACATTCTACTGCCTTCGCCGCCAAAAGAAAATTTAAGTGGTATTCCGCTTTGAGTTTTGACCGAATCAACCATATACGGCTTTTGCGGAACTCCGCCGTTTGCAATTGCGCCCAAAAAAGTTAAATATTGAAGCGGATTCATCATATCGGTATATTGACCCATTCCCGCCCAGGCTACATCAATATCTTTACCGCCGCTAACATTAAAATATGATGTTTTCGCTTTGATGCCGTCCATTTTAAAAGTTTCGTTAAAACCTGCACTTTCGGCATATTTTGTAAGCGTTTCCTCGCCTAAATCTGCCGCAAGTTGCGAAAAATAAGCGTTGCAGGATTTAGCCAATGCATCTTTTAAAGTAAGCGTTCCGTGATGTCCCAAACAAGAAATCCACTCGCCGTTTATCTCAACCCCACCATTGCAGGTGTATTTTCTTGTATAAGCATCGTCAAAAGTATCAATAGAAGCGGCGGTTGTAACCAATTTAAAAGTTGAACCGGGCGTATATGTGCTTGATAAAAACCTGTTCAAAAACACGCCTTTATAACTGCCCTCACCTTTCTTTGCAAGAGCGGTTTCCTCTTCGCTTTCGGGGTCATAAGTTGGGTTTGAAACCATACAAATAACCTCGCCTGTTTTATAATTATAAACACCTACTGTCCCTTTTCTCTCTCCCAATGCATTCATTGCGGTAACACAAACATCGCTGTCGATAGTAGTGCCGATATTATTGCCTTTTTTGGTAAAACTGTATATACCGTTAAATTTGTTATATCCTGTTAATTCGCCTATGTAGGAAGATTGAAGTCCTGTTTTAATATAGCCTTTAACATCTCCGACAGCGTGAAGAGTCGCTTTTCTTATTTGTTTATCATCGTTATACTTTCGTACATTATTTTTGGTTTGCACCAAAACTTTGCCGTTTCTATCGGTAATTTTGCCTGCCTGAACTATTGTTCCGTTTGAATAAATATGCGAATTTGACGGGTAGAGCGCCCAATCGCTTCCCTCGACCGCATAAAAAATTAAAAAAACAGCAATTCCGCAAATAAAAGCAACGGAAAGAATAATCATAATTACAGCACGCAATTTTAATTGT
>CACYEQ010000129.1 GCA_902773485.1 Oscillospiraceae bacterium | reverse complement strand
GTATGGCGGAATTGGCAGACGCGTTAGATTCAGGTTCTAATGGTCGCAAGGCTGTGCAGGTTCAAGTCCTGTTACCCGCACCAAAAAGGGCGGTTTTTTAACTGTCCTTATCTTTTTTTAAAATTACCGAAGCACTTATAGGGGATTATAAGCTCATAGTATTGATTTAGGTGAAATTATGAACAAAAAAACAAAATATTCAAAAGATAATAAAGTATCTATACTCTCGTTAGAAGATTTTTTAAAAAATAGCAGTTATCTTACTTCAGCAAGTAACATCGAAGACTATACAAGTAAATACTGGACGCCAACCACAAAACCGGAAGAGTTCGTTTTATACTATAAAATTACAAGCGAAATGTTCATTTGCATTTATTATGCCGAAAGTTTTGGATCTTTTTCAAAAAAATATCTTGAGAGTATTGAAGTAGCATATAGAGATGGAAAAACTGAATATGAACTGTTTGACAAACAAATTGCTCACCTAGAAGAAGAAGCAAGAAAACACAAATATAGTAAACTTATACCTAAAGAAATAGAATTGACAAAAAAAGCAAAAGGTATGATCCCTAAATTTGAATTACCAAAAAATGATATTAAAATAAAGCCTTTTGATAGTTATTTAATTGATACAGGTTTAAAAACGGAAACAACAAGATTCTCAAAAAAATATGTAGTTCTAGATGTGGAGACAAATGGTTTAAGAAGAGCAAGCGATGACTTGCTTACTATATCTATATATGATCCTTTCTCAGGTATTGCGTATAACAGATTTTTACCTCTTGATTTACAACCCCTAATACTAACTTCTTATATTAATGGAATAACAGAAGACCAAATTACAGATTGTGCGCATTTAACTCAAGATGAAATTGACTGGCTAATTAAGAAATTTGATCTAAAAAATACTGTTATACTATCATATAGCGGCGGCGATGGGAAGTTTGATTCGGAATTTGTTATTAATTATTGTAAAAGAAATAAATTAAAAGGCTTTGAAAGTTTAGAATATCAAAATATTAAAAGCTGTTTTCCTGCCGCGCCATTCGGATGCGAAGGTGAATTATCAAAAGATAATTTATGCAGAATATTCAAAATTGAAGGCGTTAAAGAAATACATTCCGGCTTGAACGATTGCATTTTAGAATGGAAACTGTTTGAAAAAGTAGCAGAAAAGCCCCTATTCTTTATTGATAACGCTCTTTATTGTTACAATCAAGAATATATTATTCCCGTATCATATTTGATCAAACACCCAGAATTAGAAGAACATGCTGGACTCAATATTCCTGTTTATTTAGGATTACCAAAATTGGTTTATACATATAATTTTCCTGAAACAGTTTTGCATAAGGTTAAAAAATTCCCAACAAATATTACAGGTGTTGCTATTGAGCATTTAATAAACTCTATGCTTAAAGTCCATAAGCAAAACAATACAAACTTTTTGGCAAACAATAAACAGAAACTTGAATTTCTTGGAGTTTTAGGAAATAAAACAGAGTCCATACCTGTGATGACAAATAGTGATGGCACTTTTACAAGTGTAAATGAGAAGAACGCAAAAATAATAGATGAAGTAAATAGCGTTAATAAAACTATTATGAAAGAGATAACTCCTGTAATCGATTTTATAAATAATAGTATTTTTAAGAACGATTATGTTATGAGTCAAGAACTTGTTTTTGGAGAGAATAACAAAATTCTTGCTCTATGCGATCTCTCTTCAGAGAATGCTGTTTTAGAAATTAAAACCTTTAATGTTTTAATTTATAAAGCTAGATACGGGGCGTGTATTTCTCCAAAAGTATCTATGCAATTGTACTATGAAAGCAATGGCAGAAAGCCCTATGTTTTACAAATGGTTTTTGATAAACACTTTGATTTTAATATAGGGCAAAATGTGTTAGACGGTCTAAGAATTGATATTTATGAAGTAAAAATACAAAAAATAGACAAGTCAACATACTACGAATATGTTCTATGCAATGCTGATAGGGTACTTTTGGAATTGCTAAAGTTTTTTCCTGAGGCATCCTTATCACTTATTGAAAGAATAACAGGAAAAAGAAAGAAAGAAATATCAAAGCAAATAAAGATTTTGGTGGCAAATAAATATGTTGAAAATATAGGAACATCTAGAAAAGCTAATTGGATTGTTTCTAACAAATATTCTCTTATTTATGATGAAAACAAAAATGTATACTTATATGATCCTAATAAATATGACCGACATTTACGTGGTTCAACGATGATAAAAGAATATTCATCTATAAAATCCGCTTCAAAGGAATTGAATTTGCCCGAAGGATTCATAGCAATTGCTTGTGAAACTGAAGAAAGATATCATACACAATACTTGTTCAGTTATGAGAAGAATAAGAAAAATTATAGATAGATAGATTAGTATTTGTGTGCGAGAAGTATATTACCGGTTCAAGTGTTTTAATATAATAAAAAGAACGATGAAATAGTATGCAAGAATCATTTAACTAAGGAATATAAAAGTCAAAAAAAGGACAAATTAAACCAGATTACTGTAAAACTACTGTATATTTTTAAGTGAGCCCTTGAAAAATAAGGGGCTGAAGGGCATTATGTCCTACTACCCGCACCAAAAAAAAGCAGTGCCGAAGCACTGCTTTTTTCATCTGAATAAATCCTTTCGGGATATTTCACTCACATGTTTTCAAAAAGTTTCACGCCTTTAGAATTGACCTTTTTCAGCAGGAGGAGGGCAACAAGGCCGTAAACCGCGCAGACGGCGGCAAGGCCGAGATAGGTATGAATCATACCGAAAACGGCGCCTATGCCGAGCCCCGCTGCTGAGGAGCCCATTCCGATAAGCATCGAGAAGAGAATCGGCGGATCCTGCTTTACGGGGATGGTTTCGTTGGTCCACATGAAATCGGGCTTTTTGAGATTGAGCATAAGCCCCGAGGCGGCGGTCATGAGATTGAAAAGAACTGCCGCTGCCGAAATCAATATAATCGTGATGATATCAAAACCGAACGCGGCTCCGAAAAGAATCGCGGAAATCACCGCGGGAACGGAATTGAAAATAAAATGAAGCCGTATTTTGGCGCCGAGAATT
>CACYEQ010000128.1 GCA_902773485.1 Oscillospiraceae bacterium | reverse complement strand
TAATTCTTTGTTAAAAGTTGCAGGTTGCTATTGCAATTTGGATTAATTAAAGCTTACAATATTATTTTAGAGTTTATAATTCTAAAAGTCGAGTCTTTTGATAAAATTATTTATATTTTTATAAAACATATAATTTTTTTTATTGAAAGGTGTATGAAAATGAAATATAATCAGCGAATAAGACACCTCAGAGAAGACCACGATCTAACTCAGCAAAAGGTTGCCGATATGCTCCATGTGGGGCAGAGAACTTATGCGGACTACGAGAGCGGAAAAACAAGAATACCGATAGACAGTAGTTTGATACTTGCAAAATTTTACGATGTTTCTGTTGATTACATCACGGGTGCAAGCAATGTCATTAGTCCGTATCTGACTGAGTAATGTTTTTGGGATACGGATAAAGGCAGTGTAAAAGTCGGAGGTTATAGATATAAAAAATGTTGACCCCGAAAAGCTGCTGTCGGTTTATTCCATAGTTTTTCAAGATGTAACTTTGTTTAACAATACCGTTATGGAAAATATTCGTGTGGGAAAGAAGGACGCAAGCGACGAGGAAGTTTTGAGAGCCGCAAAGCTTGCTAACTGTGATGAGTTCATTAAGGAACTTCCGAACGGCTATGATACAGTCATCGGTGAAAATGGCGGCGAACTTTCGGGCGGTGAACGGCAGAGAATCTCCATAGCAAGAGCATTTTTGAAAGAGGCACCGATTATTCTCCTTGATGAAGCAACTGCTTCACTTGACGTAGAAAATGAAACAAAGGTGCAAAGTGCCCTTTCACGCTTTATTAAAGACAAAACGGTTATGGTTATTGCACACCGTATGCGTACCGTAGCAGGGGCAAATAAGGTTGTTGTACTTTCCGACGGCTGTGTTGACTTAAAAAGGACGGAATTTTTGCTCAAATGGTGAAGTTACAGACAGAGGGGCAGAACTGGTCGATAGCATAGGGGAATTTATAAAAAGTCATTCCAAATTAGAATTATGTTTTGGAATGGCTTTTTTGTATTTGCAAATGGAATATATAGGGAACATATTATAGCGTGGGGAGAGAAGATATGTGATTATTGGATTGTTGGCGATAAAACTAAAAATCCCGAATGATTTTTATTCACTAAGGTTAGTTTATTCTAATTCGCTTCTTGACAAATCCCAAAAGACGATGTACAATAAATATGAGAGATTTCTCACTTTTATACAGAGGGTGATAATATGGATATCTTAAAACCCAATGCAGTTATAGGAACTAACTCATGGGGAGGCACCGTTTACGGAAACTTGGTAAGAGGAAACTATGTAAACAATGATGTGATAAAAGAGGCTATGGATACGGCACAAAAATATGATTTGAAGATTTATGATGCCGCAAGAGATTACGGACTCGGAAAAGCACAGAAAATGCTCGGAGAGTTTGGCACGGAGAATATCGTTATTTCTGCTAAATTCACTCCGACTTCAAGTTATAAGCCGGGTGTTGTAATAAGGTCTTTTGAAAAGGATTTGCTGGATTTTAAAAGAGATTATATTGATATTTACTGGCTTCATTTGCCGATAGACATAGAGCGGTATTTGAATGAAATAATCGGATTGTACAAGGCAGGAAAGATTCATCATATTGGTGTATCTAATTTTAATCTTGAAGAGTGTATTTTAGCAAAGAAAGTGCTTGAGCGTGAAAATATAAAATTGTACGGAGTCCAGAACCATTACAGCATTATTTCAAGAGAATGGGAAGATAACGGTCTTGTGGAGTGGTGTCATAAAAATGATATTTCATTCTGGGCTTGGGCAGTTCTTGAGGAGGGAATGCTTGTTGACCCTCGTGCAAAGTCAAAGAAAACTATTATGAAAACAATCTACAAAAAACAGCAGAAAAAGCTTTCGGAGCTGTATGATGTTATGATTGATATAGCCGAAAAACACAGCATTAGTGTTTCACAAGTGGCAATAGCTTTTTGTTGTAATAAAGATATTGTTCCTGTATGCGGCTGCCGTAAACCGAATCAGGTTGAAGAGTTGGCACAGGCAGCAACGGTAACTTTAACAGAGGATGAGATAAAATCGTTGGAAACTGTTGCCGATAAATCCGGTGCAAAAATTATGGGGGCGGATATGTTCCGCTTTATGGTGAAATAATTTGAGTGACATAATTAAAAAGCCTGTACAAAAAAGGTCGGCAGAAACAAGAATAAAACTGATGAACACGGCTCTTATTTTATATTCTCGAAAGGGTTATCATAATGTAACTATGGATGAAATAGCGGCACAGTCGGGCTTATCAACAGGCATTGCATACCGATATTTTAAGAATAAGAAAGATATGCTTCTGAATTCGTTGAAGCATGCTTTTGATAACATAAATATTATTACTGAAACAAGCAAAGAAACACTTAGTCGATTTAACAATATGGAAGAAATACTGTCTTATGCTTTGGAGCAATTTGAAGTACTTCATCGAAAATATTACGATTTTCACGAAGAGCTTGAAGGACTTCGGCACAGCGATCCGGATGTCAAAAATTT
>CACYEQ010000127.1 GCA_902773485.1 Oscillospiraceae bacterium | reverse complement strand
TTTGCATTATGACATTGTATTTACTTAACACATTTTGCACTATTTTATCTTTATTTATAACCTTTTTTTCTTGACTCCAAGTGGCTGCAAAAACTTCATATTTATTAAGATCAACACCTTTTGTGTTAATTCTTGTAAAGATATCACTAAGGTCTTCTTGCGGCCCAAAGTAAATTATTATAGGGATTTTTGACTCACATACTTTATCATATTTCTCTCTAAAAACATTAACATGTTTTTTAATTTCGTCTTTTATGGTTTTAAGACATTCTGTATAATCTTGATCTGTTGGAAATCCATCAAGTATTTTTATTGCTATATCAGCACAATCTATATCATTAAACCCGTTCTTACTTTTTAAATAACTAAAAACATATTCTTGAATTTTTTCATTAATTTGAATGTTGTTACTATTAGGATAAATTGTTAATCGTATTCTATTTAGTATATCTTTATCAATTTTGCCAAGGTGATTTTCATTAAATGGATTGAAAACATAATCACATACTGTAGAACCCCTTTGCAATCCATCAACAACTGAATACAAATTAGCATTAGTTTGAGCAAAAAGAAAAGTACCAAAAGGATATCCTTTGTTTAACGAATCAATAAAATCGTTTCTTTGATCAATATTCCATCTCAATCCTCGTTGAAAAATCGGAATAATAACTCTCCTGTTTGAACTGTTACTATCAGATTCTTTAAACGCTTCTGCAACTTCTTTTGCTGTCCAGCTTTCTACTGAATATAAGCTCATTTTTATATATCCTCCACATCATATAATATATACAAAAATTATATCATATTTTGCTATAATTTGTCAATATGTGTTATTTAATTTATATGCCAAAGATATTGACAAACGCTCAAATTTGGTGTAAAATATAGTTATCGAACATTTGTTCTACAAGGTGAGTTTTATGGAAAGGGTTATACTTCATATAGATTGCAATAAGTTTTATGCCTCTGTTGAGTGTTTGCACCGTCCCGAAATTCGCAATCTTCCTGTTGCGGTCGGCGGTAGCGAGAAAAGCAGACACGGTATAATTTTAACAAAAAACGAAATTGCCTCAAAATATGATTTAAAAGTCGGCGAACCGCTTTGGTCGGCAAGAAAAAAATGCCCAAATTTAGTTGTTGTTCCGCCGAATTATCCGCTTTATATGCGTTTTTCAAAAGAGGTACGCCGAATTTTAGCCGATTATACCGATATTATTGAGCCTTTTGGTATTGACGAATCGTGGATTGATGTATCGTCTACCGCTCATCTTTACGGTGGCGGTGAGAGGCTTGCGAATATAATCAGAGAGCGAGTAAAGGCTGAACTCGGCATTACTGTGAGTATAGGAGTGAGTTTTAACAAGGTTTTTGCAAAACTCGGCAGCGATTACAAAAAGCCTGATGCGGTTACGGTAATTTCAAAAGAAAATTTTAAACAAATTGTCTGGCCGTTGCCTGCAAACGATTTGCTGTATATTGGCTCCGCTACTTACCGCACTTTACAAAAGCATTACCGCTACACAATCGGCGATGTTGCAAAAACAGATTTAAAAACTTTGCAAAAATGGTTCGGCAAAGTAGGAATTATGCTACATTCTTATGCAAACGGTTACGATTTAACCCCTGTTTATAAGCAAGAGTTGATGCCTAATATAAAATCTATAAGCAATTCTACCACTTTGCCGAGAGATTTAGTGGGTTATGAAGAAGTTAAGGCGGTTTTATTCGTTTTGGCAGAGAGCGTTTGCCGAAGAATGAGAGAGCAGGGTTTTAAATGCTCGGTGGTAAAAATTCATTTGAGAGATAAAGATCTTACGACTGTTTCAACGCAGAAAAAATTGAAATACCCGACGGATATTACAAGAGAGATTTCTGAAACCGCATGTTCCCTGTTTTTGAAAAATTACAATTTTGATAAACCGATAAGAAGTGTAGGTGTTGCGGTTTCTGATTTTTCATCTTTCAACACTCCTTTGCAATATGATTTTTTTACAAACTCGCAAAAGAAAGAGAAACTTGAAAGATTAGATAAAACAGTCGATACTTTAAAGAAAAGATACGGCAATTTTACCATTCAAGTAGCAAGTTTGCTCAAATCTACGGATATATCGAGATTTAACCCTCATGATGACCACAATATTCACCCTGTTGGCGTACTTAAAAGCAAAATTTAAGGAGAGGAAATAAATGTACAGAAAAGTTTACGTAGAAGTCAATGCGAAGTTTGAAAAAGACGGTAATATTATTCCGCAATCTATTCTTTGGGAGGACGGAACAGTTTATACGCTTGATAAAATCACGAATATATGCATTGCGGCATCACTGAAAGCCGGTGGTAGCGGAATTCGCTATACCTGCATTATAAACGGGGTTCAAACTTATTTGTTTTTGGAAAAAGACCGATGGTTTGTTGAAGCGAGAGAATATTAATGAATATAAAAAATAAACTGTATCAAAAATTGATACAGTTTATTTTTTTAGTTGCAAATATTTATTTTTTGTTGCCAATCCGCCACGAATGTGCCTTTCCGACTTGTTCAATTCAAGCACTTTTTTTACCTGTATATATAAATCTTCATCTAAAAACTTTAATCTTGTACTTACATCTTTGTGTACAGTTGATTTGCTAATTCCGTATTTTTTTGCACAAACTCTAACAGTAGCACCTGTATCAACGATATATCTGCCAAGTACAACGGCTCGTTCCTCAACGCAACCTTTCAAAAAATCAACTCCCTTTAAGCTATCAATAAATGATATTCAAAAAGGGAATTTTTTATGATTATTTAATATGATTTTTGAGAATTTCTATTGCTTCTATATATCCTTTAAAGCCTTTGCCTGTTACCGTTGATACACAATAATCACGAATATACGATATTTGTCTGAATTTTTCACGTTCATTTACTTTTGAAATATGAACTTCAACAGTAGGTATTCCGACTGATTTTAATGCGTCCAAAATCGAAACGCTTGTATGTGTATATGCAGCAGGATTAATTACAATTCCGTCGAATTTTTGGTATGCTTCTTGAATTTTATCTACAATATCGCCCTCGTGATTTGACTGAAAAATCTCAACGGTAATATTTTTTTGGTTGCAATGGCTTAAAATTAGTTTACATAAATCTTCATAATTTTGTTTTCCGTAAATTTTAGGTTCTCTCACGCCTAAAAAATTAAGGTTAGGCCCGTTAATTACAAGAATTTTCATAATATAAATTCCTTTTCAATTTTTTCTATAATATTATCATCAATTATTTTGTCTAAAAACAACTCTGCACTTTGTTTTGCCTGAGCAATAAGCATAGAAAGTCCGTTTGAAAATTTAATATTTAACTGTTCTGCCTGTTGTAAAAACAATGTTTTATCAGGGTTGTAAATTAAATCGAAAACGCCCTCACACTTTTCAAAATCATTCAAATCAATTATGCTTTCATTTACATTCGGATACATTCCGACAGGGGTTGCATTTACAATGATTTGTGCATCAAAATGTTTGTTTAAGTTATAATAATTATTCTCGCCATTTCGAGAAATAACTATAACTTCTTTTGCATCTAAGTTTTTTAAAACTGCACAACAAGTAACACTCGCTCCTCCGCTTCCCAAAACTATCGCTTTTTTATTCTCAACATCTATTTTCGCTTTTTTTATCATATAAGAAAAACCGAAAAAATCAGTATTATAACCGAAAAGCCTGCCGTTTGTATTAACAATAGTGTTTACAGAGCTAAGTTGTTTTGCAACACTTGACAACTCATCACAATACTTTATTACATCTTTTTTATATGGAATTGTAACATTTATACCTTTAAAATTCTTGCTGTAAAAAAAACTTGAAAGTTCGCAAGGCTCTTTTTCAAACAATTCATACTTGTAATCGCCGAAAAATGAATGTATCTGCGGTGAATAACTGTGTGACAGTTTTCTGCCTAACAGACCGAATTCCATACTAAATCACCTCATAGTAACTGCCTAAATACTTAAATTCATCACAAATTTCATCAAGTTCTCTGATTAAATCAACAAATTCTTCAGAATAAATTGATGTTTCAATATCAAAATAGAACATAAATTCAAAATCTCTGTCAGCAATAGGACGGCTTTCAAGTTTAATAAGGTTTATTTCAAGCGCATAAAGTCTTGATAAAACTTTGTAAAGTGCACCGGGCTGATGTTTTAAAACAAGCATTAAACTTGTTTTGTCGGCACCGGGGTAAATTTGCATATCTTTTGAAATGCAAATAAATCTTGTATAATTGTTATCTTTATTCTGAACAGACTTTTTAAGCGATACAAGATTATATATTTCGCCACATTCCGAAGATGAAAGAGCGGCAATATCGTTTCTGTCGCTTTCAGCAACCATTTTTGCGGCAACGGCGGTGTTTTCAACAGCGGTTACTTTAACTCCTTCAAGCGTTTCCAAAAATTCAGAGCATTGGCTTATAGCCTGTTCGTGAGAAACTATTTCTTTTATATCGGATAATTTTGTTCCTCGTTTACAAAGCAAATTATGATTTACTTGTATTCTAACGCTTCTTACTATATGGAAATTCTTATTTATCATTAAATCGTAAACCTTTTTAACAGAACCTGCGGTACTGTTTTCAATAGGTAAAATTCCATATTCGCAAAATCCTTGTTCAATAGCGTCAAACACTTTTTCCCATTTATCAAAAAAGACTATATTAGAATGTTTAAAAATCTTTTCACAAGCAATTTGAGAAAATGCACCCTCTATTCCCTGACAAGCAACAGTAGCCTGTGTTGGAAAAAGCGGTTTTGTTGTGCTTATTGCATTCTCAATATCGGTGACTAACTCAGATTTTTTCTCATTAATTTTTTCTTGATGAGAACGGCTCAACTCAAATAAAAGAGAAAAAAGAACTCGCAAATGTGCTTTAAATTCATCATCTGCTTTGTTGGCAATGTCGTTCAATTTTTTTCTTTCTCTTTGCGAATCCAAAACAGGTAAGTTATTTTCTTTTTTATACTGACCTATTCTTGCCGCAACATCCATTCTTTTTTGAAAAAGTTCAATTAATTGATTGTCAATACCGTCAATTTCACTTCTTAATTCTTCTAAATTCATAAAAACCCTCCTAAATTAAATCAAGAATTGCAACAGCAGCAGCCGCTTCTACACAAGGAACTGCTCGAAGAACTATGCAAGGATCGTGTCTGCCTTTTATTACTAATTTTGTGTTTTGTTTTTCTTTAAAACTAACCGAGTTTTGCTCTTTGGCAATAGATGGCGTAGGTTTCAATGCAACTTTAAACACAATAGGCATACCATTTGAAATTCCGCCTAAAATGCCTCCGCAATTATTTGTTTTAGTAACAATATTATCATCTTGATAGTAATACTCATCATTGTTTTCGCTACCAAATAAAAGTGTTGAACCAAATCCGTTGCCGAATTCAATACCTTTGACAGCAGGTATTCCAAAAATTATTGAAGAAATCCTATTTTCAAGCCCGTCAAAATTAGGATTTCCGATACCCGCTTTTATGCCTGTAATCATACACTCAACAGTTCCACCAACAGAATCCAATTCATTTTTAGCGTTTATAATTGTTTGTTTCATTAAATCGCCTTTTAAATCGTTAAGCACAGGAAAAGGCTTGTTTATTACCTCTTGCAATTTTTGGTTATCGGGATTCACACTATCAAAAGCATCATCTTTTATATTTTTAATGCTTGAAATATGAGAAAACACTTCTATTCCCTGCTGTTTCAAAATCTGCTTTGCAATACCGCCTGCAACGCAAAGCGGTGCGGTAAGTCTGCCTGAAAAATGACCTCCGCCTGCAACATCTTGAAAGCCGCCGTATTTGACCTGAGCGGTAAAATCAGCGTGGGAAGGCCTTGGAATATCCATAATATTTTTATAATCGTTTGAAATTTGATTTTTATTATAAATCAAAGCGGTAAGCGGTGCACCGCAAGTTGTATTTCCCACAATTCCTGATACAAATTCGGGCTTATCTTCCTCTTTGCGTTTAGTTGAAAATTCGTTTTGACCCGGTGCACGGCGGTTTAAAAACTCCTGCAACTCGTCAAAATCAATCGGAGTTCCCGCCGGGAGCCCGTCAATCGTCACGCCGATTGCTTTTGAGTGAGATTGACCAAAAATCGATATTTTAATTTTATTTCCGAAAAAACTACTCATTATTTTTTACCTCCTCAAACTTTGCACCTAATTTTTTGAAATCATCAAAAAACATCGGGTAAGATTTTTTTACTGCTCCTGCATCGTAAATTATAACTTCATTTTTACATAAAACCGATGCTATTGCCGCAGACATTGCTATTCTATGGTCGTTATATGAATTTACTCTACCGCCTACTAACGGCTTGTAATTTACTAAGATTCCATCGGCCGTTTCTTCGGCGTTTCCGCCAAGATTATTTATCATCTCGATTGTGGATTTAATTCTGTCACTTTCTTTTATTCTGAGGCGTTCGGCATTTGTAATAACAGTTTGACCCTTGCAAAAACAAGCCAAAACGCATATTATAGGCACTAAATCAGGAATGTTTGAAGCGTCAATAATAGAACCTTTTAGCTTAGAGTTTTTAACACAAATTTTATTGTCAAAAACCGAAACTTTTGCGCCGAATATTTTTAATAAATCAACAATTTTTTTATCACCTTGAACAGAATTTAAACTAAGTCCGTTAATACTAAGCCCTTTTTCAAGCAAACCTCCTGCACAAAGCCAAAATGCCGCATTTGACCAATCGCCCTCAACGGTGGTTTTTGCCGATTTATAGCAAGATTCTATTAATTCATACGAGTTATCATTCTCACTATAAACTATGCCAAATTTTTTTAGCACAAATAAAGTTAAATCAACATAAGATTTTGATTCAAACCTATTTTTTACAACAACCTTTGCATCGTTACCGACAATAGGAAGAGCGAACAATAACCCTGAAATAAACTGAGATGAAACTGAACCGTCAATTTCATATTTATTAGGTTTTAGTTTGCCTGATACACAAAGAGTATTATCTTTTTGCTCTAATTTACAGCCGTTTTCTTCCAAAATCTCTTTAAGCGGAGATAACGGACGATATGGCAATCTGCCGTGCATAACAATCTCAGTTTCAAGTCCAAAAGCACAAACAATCGGAATTAAGAACCTCAAAGTTGAACCGCTTTCACCGCAGTCAATTGACTTTCTTTCGCTGCTAAACTTTATAGGACTTACTTTAAACACCTTGTTATCGTAAATAATACTTGCCCCAAGCGAGTTTAAAGAGTTCACAGTAGCGATTATATCATCAGAAACGGTATTACAGTATATCTCCGACTCATTTTCGCCAAGTGAAGCACAAATCAATGCTCTGTGAGCGTAAGATTTTGAAGAAATCGCCTCAATCTCGCCCGAAATTTCAGCAGAATTAATTTTAATGTTCATATGCCGTCCTCAATAAATGATAATATTTCATCTGTTTTTATTTTTAGCAATCTTGAATCGCCAACAGAATACGGAATTATCAGTTTAATGCAATCGCCTGTTCGCTTTTTATCATTCAAAGCGGTTTTATAAAGTTCCTCTGCTGAAAATGAAGCGGATACAGGTAAATCAAAATCTTTTATAATTTTAACAATGTCATTTTTGGTTTTTTCATTGCAAAAGTGCTTTTTTAAAGATGCTCTTGCAATCATACAAAGCCCTATTGCAACCGCTTCACCGTGAGCAATTTTGAAATTACTTTTAAGTTCAACTGCGTGGCCGATTGTATGACCGAGATTAAGCAACTGACGGTCGCCTTTATCAAATTCATCACGCTGAACAATATCACGTTTCATTTTTACACATTCCGATATAACATATTCTCTGTCAAAATCTTTTTTTCTTCTCTGTAAATGCGAAAACAACTCACAATTTCCGATTACGGCATATTTAATAACTTCTGCACAACCTTGTGAAAAAATTTCATCGCTCAAAGTATCAAGCGTTGAAT
>CACYEQ010000126.1 GCA_902773485.1 Oscillospiraceae bacterium | reverse complement strand
GGTAGTTCATCTTTGAAATATCAACTTATTGATATGGCTGATAAAAGCGTTATCGTAAAAGGTCTTTGCGAGCGTATCGGTATAGACGGAAAAATCACACTTAAAAAGCCGGACGGCTCAAAATTCGAGGCTGAAATTCCAATGCCTGACCACACAACCGCTTTTAAAGCAGTTATTAAATGGATGACAAGCGGTGAAACAAAGGTTATTGACGATTTATCTGATATTTCGGCAGTCGGTCACAGAATAGTGCAGGGCGGTGCAATCTTTAAAGAATCCTGTCTTGTTACCGAAGATGTTATTAATAAAATTGAAGAGTTGGGCGCTTTGGCTCCGCTTCATAACCCTGCTCATGTTCAGGGTATTCGTGCTTGTATTGAAACGCTCGGCGACAAAGTTCCCCAGGTTGTTGTTTTTGATACTTCATTCCACTCAACAATGCCTGATTATGCTTATATCTTCCCACTTCCATATGAGTATTATGAAAAATACGCTGTAAGAAGATACGGTGCTCACGGCACTTCACATAGATTTATAAGTGCTCGTTTGATTAATGAATGTGGTATTGGCACTCCTTCAAAAATAATTACTTGCCACTTGGGTAATGGTTCGTCTATTACTGCTGTTAAAGACGGCAAATGTATTGACACTTCTATGGGCTTAACACCGCTTGACGGTTTTATGATGGGTACTCGCTGCGGTGCGGTTGATCCGAGCGCAATAACTTATATTATGGATAAAGAGAATTTGAGCCCGAAAGAAATGGACACAGTTATGAACAAGAAATCAGGTTTCCTCGGCGTTTCGGGAGTTTCAAGCGATAACCGTGATGTTGAGGCTGCTGCTGATGCAGGCAACGAGCGTGCTATTCTCGCAAGAAATATTTTGAAATATCAGGTTGCAAAAGTTGTCGGCTCTTATATCGCCGCACTCGGTGGTGTTGACGCAATTGCATTTACAGGCGGTTTAGGCGAAAACAATCCGTTTATTCGTGAATATGTTTGCGACCAGTTAGCATTCTTGGGTGTTAAATATGATAAAGATAAAAACGAAGAATATGTTCACGGCAAAGAAGGCGAAATCTCAACTGCTGATTCAAGCGTTAAAGTTTATGTTCTCGCTACCGATGAAGAAATGGTAATTGCCGAAGATACACAAAAAATCGTTGAATCACTCTAATTGTTAGATTTACAAGTGAAATCCCGATTGAAAAATCGGGATTTTTTGTGTTTCTAGGTATGTTTTTATACAAATACACCAAAAATCAAATACAAAAAACTCATAAAATTATAATTTTTTTAGAAATTTCTACAAAAATAAAAATTTTGTTGCATAAAATAATGGTTTATGGTATGATAATTAGGCACGAATGTGCGTTTACATGCGATGAAGCGGGAGGTGGCCACCGTTTGAGGTGGGGAATTTCCGTGGAGTATGTCCGATTTTAAACCGGGCGATTAATACTGTTATAAAGTATGTTCTTCCGTCTTTATTACAAGACAATTAGGTCTTGTGAATGGGGCGCTGAAAGAATTATTGCCGTACCCGGAACAACACGAGGTGTGTTGATTTCCGGTTTTATATTGTAAAGATGTGAAACACCCGGCAAAGGGTAACAGTAAATTTAATGCCCGCCCCAAAATTATTATAGGAGGCGTTAAGTCAAAATGGCAAAAGAGAAAATTCGTATCAGAATTAAGAGTTACGATCACGTTTTAGTTGACAAATCTGCTGAAAAGATCGTTGAAACAGCAAAAAGAACAGGTGCCAGAGTTTCAGGTCCTATTCCGTTGCCGACTCAAAAAGAAGTTGTTACAATCCTTCGAGCTGTTCATAAATATAAAGACAGCCGTGAGCAGTTTGAAACAAGAACTCACAAAAGATTGATTGACATTCTTCGTCCGTCTAACAAGACAGTTGAGGCTTTACAAAGCCTTGAATTACCTGCCGGCGTTGATATTGAAATTAACCTTTAATATATTAAGAAGGTTTTTGACGCTTACAAGGTCATGTTGGCATAAAGCCAACCAATAACCATAAGGAGGAAAAAATATGCTTAAAGCAATCATCGGAAAAAAGATTGGTATGACCCAACTTTTTGACGAAAAGGGAAATGTAGTTCCTGTAACAGTAGTTGAAGCAGGTCCTTGCGTTATCTCTCAAAAGAAAACTATCGAAAATGATGGTTACGAAGCAATTCAGGTCGGTTTTTCTGATTTGAAAGCAAACAAAGTAAACAAACCTATGAAAGGTCACTTCGCAAAAGGCGATGTTGCTCCGAAGAAATATCTTCGTGAGTTC
>CACYEQ010000125.1 GCA_902773485.1 Oscillospiraceae bacterium | reverse complement strand
GCAAAATCAAGTTATGATACTGCGGTAAGCGATTTGAATTCTTACAAATCTACTTTAAGTTCGGCAAAAAGCGATTACAATTCTGCAAAAACGCCTTATTTAACTGCTAAAAGTGCAATATCATCGGCTAAAAGTGCATACAACAAGGCACTTAGCAATTATAACAGCGCAGGTTCTAAATTGGTTGTCGCTCAAAACAATTATAACAAAGCGATTTCAAAGAATAAAAATGTTGTTTCGGCAGCCAAAAAATATATGCAGGCTATTCAGAATTTATATGGTAACTGCTCTGTGGGAACAATAGATATTTCAGATACTGCAAGCGCAAGTGCTTCCTCTTCTGCAAATTTAAGCGTGTCTAATCAGTCGTCAGGAATGCAAGGGGTGGCAAATCAAGGCTCAAACTCACAGTCGGGCAATTCATCTTCGAGCGTTTTATCAAGCAGTTCTTCAAATTCTGTTACCGTAAGCAAGACCGCTTATGATATGTGCGTGGCTGTTCAAAAAAAAGTTCAGTCTTTAACAGGAACAACGCTTGCTATTCCAAGCGGCAGCAATACGCTTTATAAATTAGGTCAAAAAGCATCCGCTTTACAATCTGCAAAAACAACATCTAATTTTGAGAGCCTTGAATCGGCTTACACAAATGCAAAATCAACTTATGATTCTGCAAAACAAACTTATTCGCAGTATCAAAAAAGCGTAAAACAAGCAAAAACTCAGTTGACTCAGGCAAAAGACCAACTTGAAGAGGCTTCAACCAGCGATACTCTCGAAGAACTTGAAAGTCAACTTGACGATTGTACAATTAAAGCAAATCAATCGGGAACAATCGTTTCGCTTAACGCTACCGTAGGGTCTTCGGCAGGGGGCAGTTCGGTTTCCAATTCAGGTACATCAGGTATGGGCAGTTCGAGTTCGGGCACATCGGGTCAGTCGTCGGCGGTTGCAACAATAAGCAAGTTGAACAAATTAAAAGTAAGCATTACAATAAGCGAATCGGATATTAATAATGCAAGAATCGGTTTGAGTTGCTATATAACAAGCGACGCTTCCGACAATTCTTATAACGGCACTTTGACTCAAATTGACCCAACCGCAAGTGATGACGGCTCTTTCGGAGCGGAAGTTACAATTGACGATAAAACCTCGGGCTTGTCTATCGGAATGAACGCATCTGTTGAAATCATTGTAAGCAGTACAGAAGATGTTTTCTCTGTACCTATTGATGCAGTCGGAAAAGACAACACAGGTAAGTATGTTTACAGAAAAACAGGCGGAACGGGAACTGATATGACTTTTGAAAAAGTTTATGTAACAACGGGTGAAGAAAACGATTATTATATCGAAATATCTTGCGATGATTTAGCACAAGGCGATGTAATTCGTTCATCTTCCGACTTATCTGAGGGCATAGAAAGCGGTGAAACAAACAGCAGTTCCGACAGTACAAACTCTTTTATGTTCGGCGGTAATATGCAGGGCGGCGGTAATATGCAGGGCAGAAATTCAAATAATAAATCCGGCAATATGCCCAGCCCGCCAAACGGAGGACTATAAAAATGGGCGAGAGAATTATAAGCCTTAAAGGTATAAAAAAGAGTTTCTTTATAGGCAAGCCTAACGAACTTGAAGTGCTTCACGGAATTGATTTAGAGGTCAATAAAGGCGAATTTGTCGCTGTTGTCGGTGAGTCGGGCAGCGGCAAATCCACGCTTATGAACATTATAGGAGTTTTAGATAGGCAAACCGACGGCAAATACATTCTTGACGGAATTGATATTTCAAAGGCGAACGATAAGCAACTTTCCGAAATTCGCAATAAAAAAGTAGGATTTGTTTTTCAAACATTTAACCTTATCGGCAGGCAAACCGCTGTTAAAAATGTAGAACTTCCAATGCTTTATAAAGGAGTTCCTAAAAAAGAACGCACAAAAAAAGCGGAAGAACTGCTCGAAATGGTTAATATGAAAGACCGAATGAAACACAAACCTAACGAACTTTCAGGCGGTCAGAAGCAGAGGGTTTCTATTGCGAGAGCCATTGCAAACGACCCTGCTATTATTCTTGCCGATGAGCCTACCGGTGCGCTTGATTCTCAAACCAGCCGAACAGTTATGGATATTTTTCACCGTTTACACAAAGAGCATAATAAAACAATAATTTTGATTACGCATAACAGGGACCTTGCCGAAGAATGCGATCGAGTTATTACATTAAAAGACGGTATGATTACAGACGAGTTTGAAGGAGGACGCTTAAATGGCTTTTCTTGATAACATTCTTCTTTCGCTTGAATCTTTAAAATCAAATAAACTGCGGGCAATTTTAACAATGCTTGGTATAATTATCGGTATAGGTTCGGTTATTACTATAAACACAGTAGGCGTTTCGCTTACAAGTTCGGTTTCAAGCAGTATGCAGTCGCTTGGCGTTACTACAATTACCGTTCAACTTACTCAAAAAAGTGAGGACGATGAAAAAACCAATCAAGATGTGCAGATAAAAAAATTCGGCGATGATACTCCAGGAAAAGACGACCTTATTACCGATGAAATGATAAGCAGTTTCAGAAACGATTTTAATGATAAAGTTCAGTATATCGAATTATCACGCTCGGTCGGAACGGGAACAATTGAAAATTACGATGATTCTTCGTCAACAACTTCGGTTAATGTAACAGGTGTCAACGATGAATATTTTGATGCCGAAGAAGTAAATATTATCTATGGCAGAGCAATTAAAAACAAAAAAGATAACGACAAAGATATTTGTGTTGTTTCAAATAAATTTGTTGAAGATGCTTTGGGTAAAAATTCAAAAGATGTTATAGGCAAAACCGTTACTATCACAATAAACGATATGCCTAAAACTTTCTTTATTGCCGGCGTTTACGAGTATGAACAGGAAACTGCTTCAACTGCATTAAATCAAGAGGTTACAACTTCGTTTTATATACCTATTAAAAC
Source organism: Oscillospiraceae bacterium (assembly GCA_902773485.1). GTDB lineage: Bacteria > Bacillota > Clostridia > Oscillospirales > Acutalibacteraceae > RUG11462. The sequence goes on along the minus strand of CACYEQ010000125.1, from coordinate 2,858 downwards.
AGCAAGAATTCTAAACGGCGATTACGCAGGTTATGAATCTTTCAAAGTTGTTTCAACCGCCGAAACCGATACATCGGCCTTTTTAAATACAATAGGCGATTATTTTACAAATGTTTACAGCAGAAACGACAGTTGGACTGCTTCGGCTTCATCGCTTGAAAGCATGCTTTCAAAATTCACTGAAATTATGAGCACAATTTCGCTTGCAATAGCGGCAATAGCGGCAATTTCTCTGGTTGTAGGAGGTATCGGCGTTATGAATATAATGCTGGTTTCAATAACCGAGAGAACAAAAGAAATCGGAACGAGAAAAGCACTCGGTGCAACTAACGCTTCAATCCGTTGGCAGTTTATAACCGAATCAATGGTTATTTGCTTAATCGGCGGAATAATCGGTGTTGTATTCGGTGTAACGTTGGGTATGATTATAAGTAATATAATAGGTTTTACCGCAAAGCCAAGCATTTCTTCAATAATTTTGGCACTTTTGTTCTCGCTCTTTATCGGTGTAGTATTTGGCTATGCTCCTGCGAACAAAGCCGCAAAATTAAATCCGATAGACGCATTGAGATATGAATAAAACAAAAAACAGTAACAATTTTATAATTGTTGCTGATTTTTTGTGGCGTGATATAAGTAATACTTATATCTATTCTCAAAAACATTAACAGTGCAAAACCTTGACTATGCTTTTAGGTTAATATATAATAAATGTATAAAAATTGAAAGGAAGTATATATTATGCTTACAGCGATTTCAGGAATTAACTGGGGTGACGAGGGAAAAGGCAGAATGGTTGATCTTTTGTCCGAAGACTATGATATTGTTTGCCGTTATCAGGGCGGTAACAACGCAGGTCACACAGTTATTAACGATTTAGGAGAGTTTATTTTAAATTTGTTGCCCTCAGGTATTTTAAGAGAAGATGTTGTAAATGTTATGGGTAGCGGTATGGTTGTTGACATTGAGCATTTGTCAAAAGAGGTTGAAAATTTAACAAAAGCAGGCGTGAAAGTTTCGCCCGAAAACCTTAAAATCAGCAATCGCGCTATTATTACAATGCCTTATCATGTAATGCAAGACTGCTTAGAGGAGGAACGCCTTGCCGATGCAAAATACGGCTCTACCCGTAGAGGTATTGCACCTGTTTACGGTGATAAATACCTCAAAAAAGGTATCAGAATGGGTGACCTTTTCCACAAAGAGGCTTTGAAAAAAAGACTTGAAGGTATTGTTAATTGGAAAAACCTCACTTTAAAAGGCGTTTATAATGCAAAACCCGTTACCGCTGATGAAATGTTTGATTGGCTTATGAAATTCGGCGAACAGTTTTTGCCTTATGTTACCGATACAGGGCTTTATCTTACAAAAGCACTTGAAAAAGGCAAAAAGGTTATGTTTGAGGCACAACTCGGTGCACTAAGAGATATTGATTTCGGCATTTATCCTTTTACATCTTCTTCGCCGACAATTGCGGCTTACGGTCCTATCGGTGCAGGTATTCCCGGTAAAAGATTAGACCTTTCAATCGGTATTATGAAAGCATATTCAACCTGTGTAGGCGAGGGTCCGTTCACTTGCGAAATGTTCGGCGATGAGGCAGAGGAACTTCGTAAAGCAGGCGGTGAGTACGGTGCGGCAACAGGCAGACCGAGAAGAGTAGGTCCGTTTGATGTGGTAGCATCAAAATACGGCGTTCAGGTTCAGGGTTCTGATTGCCTTGCAATTACAAAGATGGATGTTTTGTCTTATCTTGATAAAATTCCTGTTTGCGTGGCTTACGAGGTAAACGGCGAGCGAGTTGATTACTTTCCGTACGGCGAGGAACTTGAAATTGCAAAGCCGATTGTTGAATATGTTGACGGTTGGAAGTGCGATATAAACAAATGCAGAACAATTGAAGAACTTCCCAAAGCCGCATTGGATTATGTTAAATACATTGAAAAAGCAGTAGGTTGTCCGATTAAATATATCTCCGTCGGTGCCGCAAGAGAAGATTATATTGAAGTAAAATAGTCTTATAAAATTTTGCATTTAAAAATTTTATGACAAACAAAAAAGCCTTTCAAGTTTTAAACTTGAAAGGCTTTTGGTTTACCTTTATAGAAGAAACCAAATTATTTGTTAGCGATTGCTGCCTGAGCGGCTGCCAAACGAGCGATAGGCACACGGAATGGTGAACATGATACATAATCAAGACCAATTTTGTGGCAGAACTCAACAGATGATGGATCGCCGCCGTGCTCGCCGCAGATACCTACATGGAGTTTACTGTTAACCGGTTTACCGAGTTTAATAGCAGTTTCCATCAATTTGCCAACACCTGTCTGGTCGAGTTTAGCAAATGGGTCATTCTCAAAGATTTTAGCGTCATAGTAAGCGTCAAGGAACTTACCTGCGTCATCACGCGAGAAGCCGTATGTCATCTGAGTTAAATCGTTAGTACCGAAGCAGAAGAAGTCAGCCTCGCTTGCAATTTCATCAGCGGTTAAAGCCGCTCTTGGAATCTCAATCATTGTACCGACTTCATATTCAAGGTCGATACCTGCATTTGCGATTTCAGCGTCAGCAGTTTCAACAACAACTTTTTTAACATATTTTAACTCTTTAATATCGCATACCAATGGAATCATAATTTCAGGTTTTACATTCCAATCAGTATGTGCTTTTTTAACATTGATAGCCGCACGGATAACAGCCTTAGTCTGCATTTTAGCAATTTCAGGATATGTTACTGCAAGACGGCATCCACGGTGACCCATCATTGGGTTAAACTCGTGTAATGAATCAATCAAAGTTTTGATTTCTTCAACGCTCTTGCCTTGTGCGTCAGCCAATTTCTTAATATCATCTTCTTC
>CACYEQ010000124.1 GCA_902773485.1 Oscillospiraceae bacterium | reverse complement strand
TTTTGGCGCGCTGCAAGGGATTCGAACCCCTGACCTACTGGTTCGTAGCCAGTCACTCTATCCAGCTGAGCTAGCAGCGCAAATTTTGTTTACCAAAAGATTATATCATATTACAGAACAAAAATCAACACTTTTTTATAAAAAATAAAATTTTGTGTTTCTTATCACTAATTTACAAAAAAAGAGCAGTTGAACAACAACTACTCATTTTGTATAAAACTAAAATTCTGCTTTTATTTGTGCAATACAATTTGAACAAATTCCTTTGCCGTTTAAAGATTTTACTTCTTCTGCGCTTCCGCAAAGATAGCAAGTGCTGCTACTTTTTTCAAGAATAATTCTTGTTCCCTCAACATGTATCAAAATTGGAGTTTTTGCAGGCATTGACAAATGGTCTCTAACCTCTTTGGGCAAAGTAATTCTGCCTAAACTGTCTATTTCTCTAACAACACCGGTTGATGCCATCTCCTCACCTCCTCTAATTTGTTGCTACATACATGATACACCAAATTTTGTCAAAAGTAAAGTGTTTTTTGCCAAATTTTGTAAATTTGTTAAAAATAACCAATTTTACGACAATCTCGCCGAATATCATTTTCTTTATAACAAAATATTTTTTGATTAATGTTTCACGTGAAACAATTTTTTATTTTTGTAAAAAACTCTTTAATTTTCATTTGCTATGTGTTATACTTGATTTACAGTTAAAATGATAGGAGGAAAATTAATGGGCAAAATAATAGCAATTGTTAATCAAAAAGGCGGAGTCGGCAAAACAACTACTTCCGTTAATTTGACCGCTGCATTAGGTGCCAAGAATAAAAAATGCCTGCTTGTTGATATCGACCCACAAGGAAACTCTACAAGCGGTTACGGTATTGAAAAAAAGAAAATTCAAAAATCATCTTACGATGTTATGATAGGCGAAGTTTCGGTAAAAGATGCAATTATTAAAACAAATTATAAAAATGTTGATATAATCCCTGCAAATATTGATTTATCGGGTGCAGAGGTTGAACTCGTAGATGTTAAAGAGCGAGAATCTGCTTTGAAAAAAGCACTGCTCGAACAAAAAGCAAATTATGATTATATTATGCTTGATTGTCCGCCGTCTTTGGGACTTATAACATTAAATGCGCTTTGCGCCGCAGATGCAATCTTAGTTCCTATTCAATGCGAATACTATGCCCTTGAAGGTCTTTCACAACTTATGAACACAGTCCGCTCAATAAAAAGACTTTATAATCCGAGAATTGATATTGAGGGTGTTTTGCTTACAATGTTTGACGGCAGACTGAATTTAACACAGCAGGTTGCCGCTGAAATAAAAAAATTCTTTCCGAAAAAAGTTTTTGGAACGACCATTCCGAGAACGGTAAGAATTTCAGAAGCGCCGAGTTACGGCGAGCCGATTATGTATTATGATAAACGCTCAAAAGGTGCCGACGCTTACCACAATCTCGCAAAAGAAATAATAAAGAACAATAAATAAAGGAGGAAACGTAATGGCAAAAAAATCAGGACTCGGCAGAGGATATGAAGCACTGATGAGCGATAATTCAACAGAGCAGGCAAATGCAGTTGAAATTCGCATCGATGAATTAGAGCCCAATCCCGACCAACCGAGAAAGAATTTTGACAAGCAAGCACTTGATGAGCTCTCTGAAAATATTAAAAAATACGGCTTAATTCAGCCAATTGTCGCACGTCCCACAATAATGGGCAATTACCAAATTGTTGCTGGCGAACGCCGTTGGCGAGCCTCAATGCAAGCCGGGCTTAAAACAGTGCCTGTTATTGTAAAAGATTTAGGCGACGATGAAACAATGGAAATCGCCATAATCGAAAACCTGCAAAGAGAAGATTTAAACCCTGTTGAAATGGCAAGAGGCTTTAAATCGCTCATGGAAAACTTTTCGCTAACACAAGAGCAGGTGGCGGAAAAAGTGGGAAAATCCCGTTCCGCAGTAACAAATACTTTGAGATTGCTTGAACTCGGCGATTATTTGAGATACCTCGAAAACGGCACAATTACCGCAGGTCACGCAAGAGCAATGCTTTCAATGAGCGATGAATTGCGTGAAGTTTCAATTGAACTTATTAAAAAAGGTGCTTCGGTAAGAGATATTGAAGCATTAGCTAAGAAAAAGCCGAAAAAGAAAAAAGAAGCTTCAAAAAGTGTTAGAATTTTACCTACTTATTATAAAGAGGTTGAGTTATCTCTCAAAAACGAACTTGGCAGAAAAGTTGAAATTAAAGAGGAAAAGAACAAATGCACTCTCACAATCGACTTTTTTAATGAGGAAGATTTAAAAGAATTGCTTAAAAAAATGTTTTAAAAAGGAGAATAATAATGATAGACATAAGATTTTTAAGAGAAAACCCCGATGTGGTTAAAGAAAATATTAAAAAGAAGTTTCAGGAACATAAATTATCGCTTGTTGATAAGGCAATTGAGTTTGATGTAAAAAAACGAGAGGCACAGTCAGAGGCTGACTCGCTTAGAGCAGAGAGAAACAAGATTTCAAAGCAAATAGGCGCGTTAATGTCACAAGGCAAGCGTGATGAGGCGGAAGAAGTTAAGAAAAAGGTAGGCGAATACGCTACTCGTTTGCAGGAAGTTGAAGTTCTAGAAAAAGAATATGATGAAAAACTTACCGAAGTTATGATGAAAATACCGAATATTATTGATGAGAGCGTGCCGATTGGTAAAGATGACAGCGAAAATGTTGAAATTGAGCGTTTCGGTGAACCAAAAGTGCCTGATTTTGAGGTGCCTTATCATACTGATATTATGGAAAAATTCAGCGGAATTGACCTTGATTCGGCAAGAAAAGTAGCAGGAAACGGCTTTTATTATCTTATGGGAGATATTGCACGACTTCATTCGGCTGTTATCGCCTATGCACGTGATTTTATGATAGACAGAGGCTTTACCTACTGCGTTCCGCCGTTTATGATTCGTTCAGCGGTGGTTTCAGGCGTTATGTCGTTTGAAGAGATGGACGCAATGATGTACAAAATCGAGGGCGAGGACCTTTATCTGATAGGTACTTCGGAACATTCTATGATAGGCAAATTTATTGATACATTAAACCCCGAAGAAAGCCTGCCTTACACCCTGACCTCTTACTCGCCGTGTTTTAGAAAAGAAAAAGGTGCTCACGGTATTGAGGAGAGAGGTGTTTACCGTATTCACCAGTTTGAAAAGCAGGAAATGATTGTTGTTTGCAAACCCGAAGAATCAAAAATGTGGTTCACAAAACTTTGGCAGAATACTGTCGATTTGTTCCGTTCTATGGATATTCCTGTAAGAACGCTTGAATGTTGCTCGGGCGATTTGGCTGATTTAAAGGTAAAATCGGTGGATGTTGAGGCTTGGAGTCCACGACAGAAAAAGTATTTTGAGGTAGGCTCTTGCTCAAATCTTACCGACGCACAGGCAAGAAGACTGAAAATCAGGGTAAAATCCAAAAACGGCAATTATTTTGCACACACACTTAACAATACGGTTGTTGCACCGCCAAGAATGTTGATTGCTTTCTTAGAAAACAATCTTCAAGCAGACGGAAGCATTAAAATACCAACCGCTTTACAGCCTTATATGGGCGGAAAAACAGAGATAAAATGAGAATTTTTGATATTTCGCGAGAACTTTTTTCAGCACCGATATATCCGGGTGATACAAAGCCTGATTTGCAACAAAAACAGGCCATAAAGTTTGGTGATGATTGCAATGTTTCGGATATTAAAATGTGCCTGCACAACGCTACGCACATTGACGCACCAAAACACTATATTGAAAACGGCAGAGATATTTTAGCGCTTGGCATAAACACATTTTGCGGTGTTTGTGATGTTATTACCTTTGATGACCACATAACAGGCGAGGACATTTCAAAAAAAGTGCCTGATGATTGCGAACGACTTATTATTCGTTCAAACGGTAAGGGAAGACTAACCTTTTATTCTCTTATGGATATTGTTTCGACAAAAATCAAACTTATCGGAATTGATGACATTTCGGTTGCGATTGAGGGTGCAGAAAAGCAAATTCATAAAGAACTTTTGAGCAATGATATTGCGGTTTTAGAAGGTCTTAACCTTGAAAAAGTGCCTGACGGTCGATATGTTCTGGTTTGCGAGCCTATTAAAATGGCGGGAGCCGATGCAGCACCTTGCCGAGCAATTTTGATGAAAGATATAGTAATTTATTAGAAAAAAGCGAGAGCAAAGACGCTCTCGCTTTTAATTTTTGATTGAGGTGATTCGGTCGGCGATTTCTTTAAAAACCGGTGCGGCTGTTTTACCGCCCGAAACGCCGTTTTCCGCTAAGACCACCACTGTATATTCAGGATTTTCGGCAGGAAAAAAGCCACCAAACCAAGTTTGCTTTACGGCAATGCCGTTTTTATCAAAAATACCTGTTTCTGCGGTGGCGGTTTTGCCTCCTGCTGAGCATTTTTCGGGTTTTGCTCTGACTCCTGTTCCGTTTTCTACGCAGTTTATCATACATTTCATTATAGTTTTTGCATCTTGCCCGTCAAAAATATAAGTCGGCAGATTTTGCTTGGTTTTGTTTGTTAAATTACCTTTGTAATCGGTAATTCCCTCAACCAAACTCGGTGTAATTTTTTTACCGCCGTTAGCAATTGTTTGAATAAGCGAGGCGATTTGCAACGGTGAAGTTAAAAGACTGCCCTGACCGAATGAAAATAAAGCGAGCAAAGCGGGCATACTTTTTAAATCGGTTTCGCTCGGCAGGAAAGCACCTGATGAGATTATATCGTCGCAAAGTTTTATTTCACTTCCGAAACCGCAGTTTTTTGCAAAATTAAGAAGTCTTTTTGCACCGATTTTTTGCCCTAATTTAATAAAATAGCAGTTGCAGGAGTTTGTAAGTGCCTTGTTTAAATCAGTTTTTTGGTGTTTTCCGAGGCAATTAAATGTGTTTTTACCGATTTTAACTTTGCCCTTGCAATTATACTTTAATTCAATATTGTAATAAAGTGAAGCAGCGGCAACACAGAGTTTGAAAACCGAACCGCAGTTGTAAGCCGAAATTGCACGGTTAAAAAAAGGTGATGAGGGTGAATCGAGCGCCGTTTCAATATCATTTTGGTCAAAATTCGGCGATGAGGTAATACCTCTTATTTTTCCGCTTTTGTTTTCAACAACCACAATTGCACCTTTTGAAAGGTGTTTTTTCGCGGTTTCATCACAAATTTTTTGAATTTTTTTATCAATAGTCAGCATAATTCCGTTGCCTTTGTAATCGGTTTTGCCGTCAACATTGCCTTTTCCTACTAATTCACCTTTCGCGTTTGAAGTAAACCTAACTTTTATTTTATATCCGCTTAAAACCGAATTGTATGTTTTTTCAACACCGCATACGCCATTTCCGTTACCGCTGCAATAACCTATAATATGAGTTGCAATGTTACTGTATCTTTTTGGTACCAAAACACTCGTTACATTTTTTGAAGAAAAATTTTCACTCACAACAACTCTTACAGGATTGCCGGTTGAAAGATTCTTTCGGTCGGTTTCCGATATATATTTTGAAACCGCATTTACCGCCTGTTTATTAGGCGAAACTGCCGCAACATTTTCGTAATTTTCATTTGTAAGCCTTTTTTTGTTGCAGTCAAAAACCGTTCCTCTTATATATGTTATATGAACTGATTTTGAGTTGAAATTCATAGCCGAAAGATATGTTTGGTCGTTATCTATATAAATTATTCTAACCGCAACGGTTAAAAAACAAATAATCAAACTGCAAAAAATAAGAATTAATCGTTTCATTTTATCACCAATAATATTTTGTGTATCTTTTTGAATAAAATTCAAACAAAAGGTTAAAACTAATGATAAAAAGTGAAAGGAGAATTTTTATGATAAACAAAATTGCACTTATAATAGCAATTATCGGCGGAATAAACTGGGGCAGTATCGGTCTTTTCGGTTTCGATATTGTCGCTTGGATTTGCGGCGGTCAAGGCTCTGTTATAAGCAGAATTATCTACACAGTTGTTGGTTTGAGCGCCGTTTGGTGTATTTCACTTTTGTTCCGCAACTCAGAAGATGTTGCAGTAACCGAATAATTTTTTATATTAAAAAGCGGTACAGGTTAAAAAACCTTGCCGCTTTTTTGTTGTTAATAATCTGTTTAATCTAAGGGAATGTTTTGTTTTTTATGCACAACGGAAAATTCAACAACAAGGCATAACATTGCAATAAATACGGATATAATTACAATCGGCGGATAAATAATCATACCGAGAATAATGCCGATTGCCTTTACAGTTAAATCTATACCAATTCCGAGTCGAAGCGATTTTACTGTCGGTTCAAGTTGCGGATTGCTTTTTTTCAACCATTCTGCACTCACCTGATTGCAAACGGTAATGAAGATAACATCAATACCATAAAGCAATTGCGGTATTTTTGCCGTAAGATTTTTGCCGAGATAAACTATTAAAAACGGAATCATTGATGAAAAGAAAAGCATAAACATATTAACCCACATAACTCTTCTTGTAATGATTTCGACATTGTGCCATATAGTATTAATGTTTATCCACATCATACCCAGCCAAAAAAACGAAAGTGCATAAACCATAACCTGTGAACCTAAATCTTTCAAATCACTCCAATTTGTGCCTTTCGGTACTGCAAATTCCAGCACAACAATTGTCATAATAATTGCCATTACGGCATCAAAAAACGCTACAAACCTGTCTTTTTTCATATTTTCTCCTTTTTTGTTATTAGGACCTCATAAATACCTATTTATTATAACATAACTATTAATAAAATTCAATAAATTAAAACAAGGAATGATTGTTCATTCCTTGCCTGTTGTTTTTTGTTTTAAATGCTTTGTATTCCTTTTCTATTTTTTAATCCGATAAAAGAAACAGGGTTAATTCTGTTTGCCGATTTTACAGCAGGCGGTTTTTTTGCACTTGCTCCGCCGTAATAAATTTCAAAATGCAAATGCGAACCAAAAGAATGCCCTGTGTTTCCCGCTTTGCCTATTTGCTGACCTTGAACTACCATTTGACCGACTTTTACACTTCGTTTACTTAAATGAGCATAGCCGGAATATACATCTTTACCGTTTATTTTGCCGTGGTAAATCATAACATAGTTCCCCCAAGAGGAATTATAGCAGGATTTATAAACATAACCGTCTTTCCAGGCAACAATTTTTTCGCCTGTCTTTGCAGAAAGGTCAACACCTGCGTGGAATTTGCCCCAGCGCCATCCGTAAAGCGAAGATACATTTACCAAACTTCTGTCATCAATAGGAAAAGAATAAACATTTCTGTCAATTTCATATTTTTTACAGGCATTTACCGAGATTTTATAGCTTTTTGCATCGGGTTTACCTGTTGCAGTTTTGCCCTCGTCTTTTATAAAAGCCTTAATCTTATATTTGTATTTTTTGCCAAGTTTAAGCCCTTCATCTTTATAATAAGTCTTATTAACAGTTGCTATTTTTTTAAAAGAATCTCCCAATTTTCTGTAAACATAATATCCGTCAGCATTTTCTACCTTTTTCCAAGTAATTTTAACTGTATCAATATCAACTGTTTGAATTTTTTTGAATTTTGGGGTATTTAGCGTTTTTTTAGCAATTTCATTACCGCTATCTTTAATATAACCGCAATTAATGCAAGAGACTTTTCCGCTTACGCCCTCTTCAAAATATGTACTATCAACATTTGTAGTATTAAAAACGTGGCCTGTTGCAGGCAAAACTTCCTCATAAGAATATCCGCAATCTTTACAAGTATAAACAATAACTCCGTCTTGTGTGCAACTAGGATTGTGAGTTACGGATTCAAATTCGTGGTTATGATTTTCTTTCGCAAAGGCGGTAAAACTTGAAATAATGATTGTGAATATTATCGAAAATGTAATAATTCTCTTGATTTTCATTAATACAACCTCTTAAAAAATTACAATTTTGTAATCAACGGTGCCTATTATAACATATTTTGACATGAAAATCAAGCAAAAAATTACAGTTTTGTAATTTTTAATAAAAAGCAAAAAGAAAAGCCTGCAAAAACAGGCAATCATTCTATATTTTTATCAATAATATCTTGCAAAGTTATGCTATCGAGATACTCACCAATAACTTTTTCAAGCCCCTCCCAAATGGGCAGGGTTAAGCAAAAATCCTTTCTTTCGCATTGATTTGGCTTAACATCAAGACAGGCTACCGGACTTAATCCCCCTTCTGTCACCCGAAGAATCTCGCCTACCGAGTAATCTTTCGGTGCTCGGGCGAGTTTATAACCGCCCTGATAACCTCTGTTTGTAAGCAAAAAATCAGTACGGTTTAAAATCGGTATAATCTGTTCAAGATATTTCTTTGAAATATTTTGCCGTTTTGCTATATCTTTAAGCGCAACAAATTTTTCATCATTTTGCCCGGCCAAATCAATCATCATTCTAAGCGCATAACGACCTTTTGTAGAGATTTTCATAGTATTTCTCCTTGATTATTAATAACTCTATAATAACATAGATTTAATAGGTTTTCAACTAAATTTTTTCAAAAAAGAGCAAACAGATTCCGCAAGTTCTATACGCATATCAGACAAAAAATGGTCGGTTTCAAGTGTTACCGCCTGTAAATATTCATATTCTTGCTGTTTTAGTGCATTTATAAACGGCCTTGAATGATATTTTGGCGGTGTTATTTCATCTAATGTGCCTTCAACAACCAAAATCGGCTTTGTTGATATCTGTTTCGCTATGCTTTCAAGCGGATAGTCGTTTTTGTGTTTCAAAAGTTCTTTTAATAATTGGTTTTCTTTTACACCATTCAGCCACAAACGGCTTTCTTCTAAAAACTCAACTGTTTTTCTGTAAAGATCGGGTGATTCGGATTTAATATCAAATATTCTGCCAATGTTACAGGGAGTTATAAAAACACCTGCCTTAATTTCTTTTCGTTTTGACAAAATTTGACCGCAAACAAACGAGCCTAAACTGTGACCGACTGCGAAAATTTTAGTTTTGTCCAACCCGAATTTGTTGTCGTTTAAAATAAAATCAAGTACCGTTTCGGCATCTTCCAAATCGTTAGCAAGCGAGTATTCACCGTCGCTGCCAAAACAACCGCTGTAATGAAATGTAAGCACATTAAAGCCTTTTCGTCTAAGTTCCTGAGCCAAATCTTCGTTTTGCTCGTTTCCCGGTATACCGTGCAAAAGCAGAACTGTCGGGTTTGGTTTTTTACCGCCCGCCGAATAAAGCACAGAAAAAAGATTTCCTCTTTTTCCTTTTATTAAAATTGTGTGAAAAGCAGGTCTTTCAAAACTCATAAACCACCCTCCTTTACTTAAATTAGTGTTTTCCAAAAATTTATATACAAAATTATAAATAAACTGCTCGAATATGTCAATAAAATATACCAAAACAGTGCCATACACAGTTTTTATATTGTAGTATAGATTTAAACTATATAGTTTTATTTTTAAAATGCTATTGACAAAATTTTCATTACAGTATATAATAAAGTAAACATATAAAAACGGTAGGTAATTAAGATGAAAGACATTAAGACATATTTCATAATGTGTTGTATGTGCAAGATGATGCGGTTTAAAACTTATGCACCGTCTGTTTCGGCATATAAATGACTTTCGCTTAAACAGATGAAACTTTGTTTGGAAACCGCTTTTAAAAAAATGCGGTTTCTTTTTTATTGGGAGGAAAAATTTATGACACTTAATCAACTTAACTATATTATTACAATTGCCGAGGTCGGCTCGATGAACAAAGCAGCCGAAGTTTTATTTGTGGCTCAACCATCACTTTCAAGTTCGATAAAAGAACTTGAAAAAGAACTTGGCATTATTATTTTTAACAGAAGCGGAAAGGGCGTAACGCTTACACCCGACGGTGCAGAATTTTTAATTCAAGCGAGAGAAATTTACAGCAGTTATGAAAATCTACTTGAAAAATATATAAGCGGCGAAATTATTAAAAAGAAGTTCGGCGTTTCAACTCAGCACTATTCTTTTGCGGTAAAAGCGTTTGTTGAAATGGTTAAAACTTTTGATACAAAAGAATATGAATTTGCAATTCGCGAAACTAAAACCAAAGATGTCATTGATGATGTTAAAACACTGAAAAGTGAAATCGGCGTTTTGTATTTGAGCGATTTTAACCGCAGTGCAATTTTAAAACTGCTTAAATCCGCCGAACTTGATTTTAATAAGTTGATTGATTGCAAAGCCTATGTTTACCTTTGGAAAGGTCATCCTCTCGCAAATGAAAAATCAATCACATTCGAGCAATTAGCCGATTTTCCTTGCCTTTCATTCGAGCAGGGAGAAACTTCATCATTCTATCTTGCAGAAGAAATTCTCTCTACCAACGATTATCCACGCACCGTTAAAGCAAATGACCGTGCAACAATGCTTAATCTAATGATAGGTCTGAACGGCTACACTCTTTGCTCGGGCATTATTTGCGAGGAGTTAAACGGCTCCGACTATATTACGGTACCTTTTGAAGATGAAAACAACCAAAACAGTAAAATGGAAATCGGTTACATAACAAGAAAAAATACAATTCCGAGCAAAATGGCAGGGCTTTATATAAAAGAACTGAAAAAATATCTCGGAACAGAAGAAAGCGGTGAACAATAAAATGCCGATTAGAATTGATGATACAATGCCTGTTGCACAAAAATTGCGAAATGAAAATATTTTCATTATGCAAAAGTCGCAGGCGGAACATCAGGATATAAGAGAATTAAAAATAGCTATAATCAATATTATGCCCGAAAAAGAATCTACTGAGTTGGAACTGCTGAGGCTTCTTTCAAACTCGCCTTTGCAAACCAAAATTACCTTTGTTAGACTTGATTCCCACAAATACAAATTAGTTTCAAATGATTACTTGCAAAGTTATTACAAATCTTTCTCGCAAATTAAATACGATTATTTTGATGGACTTATGATTACGGGCGCACCTGTTGAAAATCTTGAATTTGAGCAGGTTGATTACTGGCAGGAACTGACCGAAATTATTGAATGGGCACAGAAAAATGTAACTTCGACAATGTATATTTGCTGGGCCTCGCAGGCGGGACTTTACTATCATTACGGAATACAAAAATACAGATTTAATAAAAAACTTTTCGGCATTTACAAGCACACTCTTCATAACAAAGCGGAGGAACTTACGCGCGGTTTTGACGATGAATTTTTTGCTCCTCATTCAAGATACACAGGCATTCGCAACGAGGATATTTTAAAGCGCAAAGAACTTGAAATTCTGGCTTCCTCGCCTTATGCAGGCGCTTATATTGTTATTGATAAAGAAAACCGAAGAGTTTTTGTAAACGGTCACCCGGAATACAGTGCAAACAGGCTAAAAATCGAGTATTACAGGGACAAGAAAAAGGGGCTTAACACCGATTTGCCCGTAAATTATTTTCCCAATGATGATGTGGAAAATGAGCCGAAAGCGCATTGGCGAGGCCACGCAAATTTGCTTTTTTCAAACTGGCTTAACTACTATGTTTACCAAAAAACGCCGTTTGAACTTTATCAAAATAACGATTTATATTTTATATAATTAAAAGGTTACTCGCTTTGAGAAACCTTTTTTCATACTGTAATATTTACTAATTCCGTGCCCGTGCATTTGCCTGTTTGCTCGTCCACTTCAAAAACTGCTCCGTTAATAAGACATTCGCCCTCGGCATTTTCAAAACGGACAGGCAGATGATATTTTTGTTTTTCAATTGCTAGGTAGGGTTTTATTCCTAACACCGAGTGCTTTGCACCGCACATTCCAAGGTCGGTAATATACCCTGTACCACCTTCAAATATCTGCAAATCGTTGGTCTGCGTATGCGTGTGCGTGCCGAAAAAGGCAGAAACTCTGCCGTCGGCATAATAGCCGAGTGCCTTTTTCTCAGCGGTTGCCTCTGCGTGGAAATCAACAAGAATTAATTTGCAGTTTTCATCTTTTGCGTTTTCAATGCACCTATCAAGCGTGTCAAACGGATTTTCAATTGCCTCTGAAAAAACAACCCCCATTAAGTTAATAACTGCAATTTTAACCCTGCCCATATCGTAAATGCACATACCCTTGCCGGGGGCAGCCTCACCGTAGTTTGCGGGACGCAGGCAAAACTTGTTTTGCTCTAAATATTCATAAAACTCTTTTCGGCGGAATGTGTGATTTCCACCGGTAATAACATCTGCACCGCTGTTGAAAATTTGGTCAGCGGTCTGCTTTATAATACCGTTACCGTCGGCAGAATTTTCGCCGTTGCAAATGCAAAAATCAATGCCTTTTTCCTGTCGAATTTTCGGCAAAACTTTCTGCAAAGTTTCTCTGCCCAACTTTGAAACAACATCGCCTAAACATAAAATTTTCATAATATCATCTTTCTAAA
>CACYEQ010000123.1 GCA_902773485.1 Oscillospiraceae bacterium | reverse complement strand
CTTGCTGATGCAAAAAAATCTGTTTCGCAATTGCGTTATTTTATTGCACAAGGTCAATTGGCAACAGGTAGGGAAAAGAATTATATATCGGTTATAAAATCGCTTAATGAAGAATTAAACATCCTTAACAGAGGTTATGATGAAAATGTAAAAAAAGTTAAAAGCGAATATTCTGGTTATTTTGTCAATTTTACCGATGGTTACGAAAATTCGGTTAATTATGACAATATTAATGATATAACTGTAAATGATATTGAGAATATCAAAGCTGAAAGAGTTGCAGATAACCAAGTCGGCAGAGTTATCAGTGAAAACGAGTGGTATATTGTTTGTAATTTAAATACCGCTGATTCAAAAGATTTGTCAAAAGGAGATAAGATAAAAATAAGCACATCTCTTTCAAATTCTGATGAACTCTCTGTAACAGTAAAAGCGGTAAACCGAAGCAGTAATAAAAAGAAAACCGCAGTTGTTTTTTCGTGTATGGAAATGAACGAAGAACTTGCAACGGTAAGAAAACAGAATATGCAGGTTATTTTGAAAACCTATAAAGGCTTAAAGGTAAACAAAGATGCTGTAAGAGCTAAAAACGGTAAAAAAGGCGTTTATGTTGAAAGAGGCTCGGTAAGAAAGTTTGTTGAAACAGATATTATTTACAATTCAAGCGATTATTGTATTGTAAAATCAAATAATGGCGACGGTGAACTAAAAATTTATGACGAAGTAATTGTAAAAGGAAGAGGTCTTGATGAATAATTTTGAAATTTTTGATGAGAATTATAAAATAGTTTGCGATAAAATTCAAAATGCTGCAAATACAGTCGGTAAAAATTTTGAAGATATTACTTTGCTTGCTGCAACGAAAACAGTGCCTGTCGAAACAATTAATTACTCCTTTAAAAAAGGAATAAAATATATGGGTGAAAACCGTGTTCAAGAGTTTTTATCAAAAGAAGAAGCGTTGAATAAGGGCTTTCACCGCCAGTTTATTGGCACTTTGCAAACAAATAAAGTTAAGCAAATTGTTGGGAAGGTAGAACTTATTCAGTCAGTAGATTCTGTTAAATTAGCAAAAGAGATTTCTAAGCAGAGTTTAGCAAAAAATATAACTTCAAACGTCTTGATTGAAATTAATATCGGCAACGAAGAAAATAAAAGCGGTCTTAATAAAACAAAAATTGACGAAATTTTAGCAGAAATTTCCGAAATGGATGGCATTTTTGTTAAAGGATTGATGACTCTCGGACCTATTTATGAGAATAATTTACAAAAATCAAAATTTTTTGAAGAAATGTATAAAATTTATATTGACAACCGAGGCAAAATCAAAGATAATATAGATATAGGTATTTTATCAATGGGTATGTCTGATGATTTTGACCTTGCAATAAAATGTGGCGCTACTATGGTGAGAATAGGTTCGGCGCTGTATGGTAAAAGAAACTATAAATAAAGGTGGTACATAACTATGGGCTTTATGGACAAAATGAAAGATTTTGTTGTCGGAAACGATGACAGATACGATGAAGAAGGTTACTATGAAGATGAAGAGCAATTTGAGGAAGATGACAAACAATTGTTTTCTTCAACTTCTTCAAGAGCGGCTGCCAGAACTGAAAGAGCAGAAAGAGAAGTTAGTACTTCAAAGAGTAAATATGTAAATATTAATGCTAATTCTCAACTTTCGGTAGTGCTTGTTAAACCTGAAAATTTTGCTGAGGCTACAAGTATTGCAGATCATTTAAATGAAAAAAGAACGGTTGTTTTAAATCTTGAATCAGCAAGCAAAGAAGTTTCAAGAAGACTTGTTGACTTTTTAAGCGGTGCCGCTTATGCTAATAATGGTACTCTGAAAAGAGTTGCAAATTGCACATTTATTATTACACCTAACAATGTTGATATTATGGGCGATGAACTTTTAGAAGATTTTGAAGCCGGCGGAATGTATATTTGATGTCAATAAATTCAGATAATCTTATAAAAGCAAAATTATCTGACGCTGTAAAAATGATGGAGTTAAAAAATATTCCGTCATTTTTAGGTTTTTTAAACGAACGGGAATTTTCGGCGTGCAAAAAAAATCTTGAAAATAGACACATAAAATATTCTTTTTATGGAGGATATGAAAACGCTTCAAGAGTGTTTATTGCTGTTTTGCCTGATTGGGAGGATAAGCCTGATTTTCCGTTTAAAACCGTAAAATTTTTAATAAAAGCCGAAAAGAACCTTACTCACAGAGATTTTTTGGGGACAATAATGTCGCTTGGAATTTCTCGTGAAAAAGTCGGTGATATTTTGGTTAAGAATAACACGGCTTATGCTTTTGTCAGCGAAAGCGTTGCCGAGTTTGTTGTTCAAAATGTTATTAAAGTCGGCGGTGCGGGAGTTGAAGTTGAATTTGCAGATGAAATTCCTGATTTTTCGCCCGAATTTGAAGAATACAGAAAAGTAGTTGCTTCAAACAGGGCTGATTGTGTGGTTGGCGGTATTACTAATCTTTCACGCGAAAAATCGAAAAATCTAATACTCGGCGGAAATCTTATTGTAAATCATTTGGCTTGCGCTAGTGTTACTGTAAAAATTAATTCCGGCGATATTTTGTCGCTTAAAGGATATGGAAAGTTTATTATTGAGAATATTGATGAAAAAAATAAAAAAGGAAGAATTGTTTTAAAATATAAGAAATTTCTTTGAAAGGATTAAATATAGATGTTTACAGCAGATGAAATAAGAAATGTCGGATTTTCAAAAGCGGGTTTATCCGGTTATAAAGCAGCAGATGTTGATGAATTCCGTGAAGAAGTTGCCGATGATTATGAAAAACTTGAAAAAAGCAATGAGGATCTTGTTGAAAAAATCAAAGTTTTAGCGGCTCATGTGAAAAAATTGCAGGAAAATGAAGAATCAGTAAAAACCTGTCTTATTAACGCACAAATTTCTGCTGATAAAGTAATGCGAAATGCTGATGAAAAAGCAAAGGCAATTATTAATGAAAGCGAAGAAAAAGCGAATAATTTGTTGCAAGAAGCGCAAAGCAAGTCAGATTATTTGATGTCTGAAACAAAAACAAAATCAGATGAGTATATTGCCAATGCAAAAGAAAAAGCTGATAACATTGTTGCTGATGCAGAACAGCAGGCAATTGCTTTGAGAAACGAAACCGATAAAAAAGTTGATTTGCAGAAAAAAGTTTATAAAAAAATAAAAATTGAAATTGAAAATTTCAGAGAAAAGGCAATTGCAAATTGTTTAAAACAAATAGATTTACTAAAAGAAGTTCCTGAATCGGAAGCATTGCTTGACAAAGTTGTTAATTCAGATACTACCGATGCATCGTTTAATGAAAAGTTTGTTAATAACGAACCTCTTCCAAAGAACAAAGAAAAAACTGTTAAGGAAGAGTATTCTGAAATTGATGAAATAAAACCAGATTATGACGAAGATGAGCAAAACTCAATCAGTTTGTTTGAATATAAACAATAGTTTTAGGTGAATATATTGAATTTTACAAAATATAAGCATAAATATATTTCTGTTTTAATAGCCACATTTCTTATTTTTACAGATTATTTCACTAAGATTGCGGCTGAAAAATATATTCCTAAAAACATAACTGTAACAGTAATTCCGCACTTGATTGATTTTAGGTTTTTAAAGAATGACGGTGCGGCTTTTGGCATGCTTGATAATGCAAGATGGGTATTTATGTTGGCAACGTTTGTTTTTATTATTATAGGTGCAATTTATTTCTTGCATTTGAAAAAGAATCAAAAATTTACTTGTTATGTTGTTATGCTGATATTAGCAGGTGGCATAGGCAATATGGTCGACCGCATTTTTTATGGTGAGGTGGTTGATTTTATTACTTTTGGATTTATGGATTTTCCATCTTTCAATATTGCCGATTGTTGCGTGGTTATAGGTTGTTTTATGTGGATTATAAGTATATTATTTGATGTAAAGAATCAAAAGGCGAATACTAAATGAATGAGATTAATCTTGTATATGAAGAAAAGAATTCTGTTAGAATTGATAAATTTTTAGCAGAAAATATTGAAGAAATAACTCGAAATGCAGTAATTAATCTTATTGATAAGGGCAAAATAACTGTAAATAATAAGAATATTTCAAAAAGTTACAAGTTAAAATACGGTGATGAAATTTCTGTTTCTAATCCTGAACCTGAAAATATGAAAGCGGAACCTGAAAATATCCCGCTTGAAATTGTTTTTGAAGATGATGATTTGCTTGTTGTAAATAAGCCGAAAGGTATGGTTGTTCACCCGGCCCCCGGTAATTACAGCGGAACGCTTGTAAACGCACTTCTTTATCACTGCGGTGAATCATTATCAGGTATTAACGGAGTAATTCGCCCGGGAATTGTACACAGAATTGATAAAGATACAAGCGGGTTGCTTATTGTTGCTAAAAACGATAGCGCTCATAATTTTTTAGCAAAACAGATTGCGGAGCATTCTTTTAAAAGGGAATATGAAGCAATATGTGTAGGTATTATTAAAAATGACAGCGGTACGATTGATAAGCCGATAGGCCGTCACCCGATAAAACGTAAACAAATGGCTGTTACTGCTACTAATTCTAAAAATGCGGTAACTCATTATGAGGTTATTAAAAGATATACAAATAACACTTATTTAAGACTAAGACTTGAAACAGGCAGAACTCACCAAATAAGAGTTCATTTGGCGTCAATCGGAAAACCTGTTTTAAATGATCCTGTATACAGTGGCTATAAACCTGTCCCTGATTTTAGCGGTCAATGTTTACACGCAAGAACAGTAGGTTTTGTTCACCCTAATGGACAGTATATGGAATTTAAAAGCGATTTACCCGATTATTTTAGAAATTATTTAGATAAATTGGAACGGAGAAATTGATGAAAAGTCTTGAAAATTATTTATTAGTTTCAGATTTAGACGGAACTCTTTATGAAAATCAAAGTTTTCTTCCAAAAGAGAACAAAAAAGCGATTGAAAAATTTGTATCGCTCGGGGGCAAGTTTACTGTTGCAACCGGTAGAGGAGTACCGACTTCAAGGTTTATTTCTGAAATGCTTCAATTTGAATGCCCGATTATTGTAAACGGAGGGCAGACTTTTTATGATTTCTATAAAGATAAAATAGTTTATACCGAGAATTTGCCGGAAAGTTCAAAATATTTTGTGAAAATACTTATGGAAAAGTTTTCAAAAGTCGGTGTTGAAATTTATTCGGGCGATAAAGTTTTTGCACTTAGAGTGAATGATGTCCTTATTAATCATTTGAGTTACGAAAAAACATCTTATATTAATGCAACACTTGATGAAGTTTTTGAACTTGACTGGCAAAAAGTACTTTTCGAAGATACTTTTGAAGACTTAGCAGTAGTTCGTAAGTTTGCAAAAGAAAATTGCCCCGAAAATATTAAATTGATAGATACTAATCCAAAGTTTATGGAGTTTTCAAATGTAGGTATTGATAAAGGCACTGCAATTTTGAAACTAGCCGATATGTATGAAATCCCCTATGCCAATGTATGTGCAATAGGAAATTACTATAATGATATTGAAATGATTGAGGCGGCAGGTATTGGAGCGTTTGTAAACGATTCGCCTGACGAAATCAAACACATTGCGGATTATATTACAGACAAAACATGCAAAGAATGCGGTTTTGCCGAATTTGTAGAGTACATAATTAATTTGTAAATAGCAGTATTGCTGTTTTATATATTTATATTTTGTATTACAAGAAGGAGAAAACAATGGATAATTCAACCAAAAAGGAACTTGAAATTTTTGCGACAAAAGTTCGTATGGGTGTGATTGAAGGAACCTACTGTGCAAAAGCAGGACATCCGGGCGGTTCGCTCTCAATTGCCGATGTATTGGCATATCTTTATAACGGCGAAATGAACATCGACCCTGAAAATCCTGATTCTGCCGACAGAGACAGACTGGTTTTGTCAAAAGGTCATGCGGCTCCCGCTCTTTATGCTGCACTTGCATTAAAAGGCTATTTTTCAACCGATGAACTTAAAACATTAAGACATAAAGGCGCGCTTTTGCAGGGTCACCCTGATATGAAACATATACCCGGTGTTGATATGTCGACAGGTTCGCTTGGTCAGGGAATTTCTGCGGCTTGTGGTATGGCAATTTCAGGCAAAATGGCAGGCAAAGATTATCGTGTATATACAATTCTGGGCGATGGTGAAATTCAGGAAGGACAAGTTTGGGAAGCTGCTATGTTTGCAGGTTTTAAAAAACTTGATAATTTAGTTGCTTTTGTTGACTTTAATAATCTTCAAATTGACGGTAAAATGACGGATGTTATGTCTGATTTGCCGATTGATGAAAAGTTTAAAGCGTTTAATTGGAATGTAATTAATATCGATGGCAACAACTTGGAAGAAATTGAAAACGCATATAAGCAGGCGAGAGAATTTAAAGGTAAACCTACTTGTATTATCGGTAAAACCATAAAAGGCAAAGGCGTTTCGTTTATGGAAGATGTTTGCTCTTGGCATGGTGTTGCTCCTAATGAAGAACAATATAACGATGCTATGAAAGAATTGAAAGCAACACTTGAAGGTTTGGAGGGTTAAGTTAATGGCTGATGTAATTAAAAAAGCAACTCGTGACGGTTACGGCGAGGGACTTATTGAACTTGGTAAAAAATATAAAGATATGATTGTTATGGACGCAGATCTTGCAGGCGCTACCAGAACAGGAAAATTCAAATCTGCATACCCAGAGCAGTTTATTGATTGCGGTATCGCGGAGGGAAACATGATGAGCATTGCGGCAGGTATTGCTTCAACAGGTAGATTGGTATTTGCTTCGAGTTTTGCAATGTTTGCGGCAGGTAGGGCGTTTGAGCAGGTAAGAAACTCAATCGGTTATCCTCATTTACCTGTGAAAATCGGTGCAACTCACGCAGGTATTTCGGTAGGCGAAGACGGCGCAACTCATCAATGCAATGAAGATATTGCTCTTATGCGAACAATCCCGGGTATGACTATTATCAACCCTGCTGATGCTGTTGAGGCAAAAGCGGCTGTAATTGCAGCGGCTGAGATTGAAGGTCCTGTTTATATGCGATTCGGCAGATTTGCAGTGCCTGTTTTCAATGATGAGGCTACTTATAAATTTGAACTTGGCAAAGCAATAAAATTGAACGACGGTGACGATGTAACAATTGTTGCAACCGGACTTATGGTTGACGAGGCTGTAAAAGCCGCAAAAAAATTGAAAGAGGAAGGCATAAATGCCGATGTTTTTAATATTCATACAATTAAACCTTTGGACGAAGAGTCAATTATCGCTTCAGCTAAAAAAACAGGTAAAGTAGTAACAGTTGAAGAACATTCTGTTATCGGCGGTTTGGGCTCGGCAGTTTGTGATTGTCTTGCTGAAAATTATCCTGTTAAGGTTAAGAAAATCGGTATGAATGATCAATTCGGTATGTCGGGTTCTGCGGCTGAATTGCTTGAACATTACGGTTTTTCTGCGTATAATATCATTAAGTCAGTTAAAGAAATAATTAAATAGTATTAGAAATAAAGAAGGTATTTTATGAAAAAAATTGTATCATTATTCCTTTTGGTTGTTATGGAACATACATCTGTAACTTTTTCTTCATATATTGTAAACGCAGATGCAACAACAGTTACTTACACAATGGATGAAGGTTCGAAAATGCGTAGTGCAGGTTTCAACGGAATAGAAGATTCATCTTATGGTAGTACAAAGTATATGCAGGTTGACGATAACTATATTTTAAGATTACCTGCTTGTATCAATCAGTTTTCATATTTCAGACTTCCTTCTGATTGGGCAACTGCCGCAGGCGAAGATTTTACTCCAACAACTCTTACTTTTAATTTAACACGCGGTTCAGATCTAACTAGTTTTTGTTTTAAAGACGCCTATTTTTCAACTGAGTTTTCGAGCGGAAAAGCACAAGGAAACAAGTATCAGTGGAATTCGACTGATAAATGGCCCAGTCAATTTCCCAGTTTTTCTAAATATAAAATTGATTTAACAAAAGTGACAACAGGTACACTTTCAAGTTATTCGTATGTTTCGTTTAAATGTAAAAACAATTCAAGTTCTGCGGATACAGAGGGTATTTACATTGATGATGTAACTATTACATATCAACGTGAAGCAATTGATTATACCGATATTGCAGGCACAACCAATGAAACTGCACAACTTCGTTTAGGCTCGCAAAACGGTATCCGTTTCTTAACAAATATCGATGCTGATTTAGTTGCAACAGCACAAGAAAAAGGTTACACAGTAACAATGGGTACACTTATTGCTCCTCTTTCATACGATATATTAACACTTGATTCAGGTGCAGTTAATGTCACTACACCTGGATATTATAAAGACACATCGGGCGTAATAGCCGCTTCGATCGTCAATATCAAAAATATAAATATTTCAAAAAGTTTTGTAGCCAGAGGATATGTAACACTTACAAAAGACGGCGAATCTACAACATATTATTCGTCACAGCCTGATGAAGGTCGTTCATTAAAAACTCTTTCGGCAACAGCAGTTGCAGATGATGCTTTCTTCGAAGTGTTAAACAAAGCACAACAAGATGAAATAACTGCTTGGGCTAATGCAGAATAGGAGGGAATTTACAATGAAATTTGAATAAATGAAAGTAGAATTTGAAAAGTTAAATTCGCTTGACATAATTGCTGAAAGTCCGGAACAGCCAACAACAAGATCTCCTTATTCAAATGAAGGTACTAATTATCCTTATTATGATGATCCGTTCTAAGATATTAGTTTTAGTAATAGACATAAATTATAACATGCTCAAAGTTTAATATATTTAATTAAAATTTTTGATATTATTAATTGAAATAATAATGATTTCTGATATAATGTACACAAGACTATTAGTAAATCAGCGTAATTGTTGGTTAGGCTATTTAATAGTCAAATATAAGGAGTGTGATTAAATTATATCAATTAGTTTCCTCACCGTCGGCATGTGTCGACATTAATAGCACATTTTGTGTTATTAGATTTTACTGTACAAAAAATTAAGTAAAAAAGGAGGTTTTCTGAATGAAG
>CACYEQ010000122.1 GCA_902773485.1 Oscillospiraceae bacterium | reverse complement strand
TGTAAGCGTTGGCGGAGCGGTGCTTAATTATTATAAAAAACAAGGCAAGAATTTTGTGTTCAGACCTGTAAATCGCCTTGATAAAGGCACATCGGGACTTATGGTAATTGCAAAAAATCCTCAAATACACGAACTTCTAAAAAAAAGTCTGCATTCGGGTGATTTTAAGCGTGAATATTTGGCAGTGGTATGCGGAAATTTGCAAGGTGGCGGCAGAATTGATAAGCCAATTTATCGTGCTGATAAAAGCATTATCAAGCGAATTGTCGATGATAGAGGTTCAAGTGCGGTTACAAATTATGAGGTAGTAAAAAATTATGGTGACAAAACGCTCATTAAACTTAACCTTGAAACAGGCAGAACTCATCAAATAAGGGTGCATTTAAGTTTTTTAGGTCACCCTGTTTACGGCGATTTTTTGTACGGCAAGAGTGCAAAAGATATTAACAGACCTGCTTTGCATTCATATAAAATCAATTTAACTCACCCTGTAACGAAAAAAAGAATAAGTATTGAAATACCGTTAAAAGATGATATTAAAAAAATCCTTGACTGTTGATATGTCGAGGATTTCGCATTTTTAAAGTAATTCTATAATAAAAATAGCGTTTTTTGCATAAAATTTAATTACAAAATATATTAAGGAGAACTTTTATGATTAAAACTGTTAATTTACGAAAACTTATACTTTGTCTGTTGTTACCTCTTTTTGTAGGGTTAATAGCACAGCTTTTTACACAAAATTCAAGAGAACTTTATCTTTCATTTCAAAAACCGCCTCTTTCACCACCTGCAATAGTTTTCCCATTTGTCTGGACTTGTCTTTATATATTAATAGGTTTGGCAAGTTATTTTATTGAAGAAGCGGGCGTTTGTGATAAAAAAAGACCCAGACAACTGTATGCTGCTACACTTGTTCTGAATCTTTTATGGCCTATTGTATTTTTTACGCTCAAATGGTATGTTTTTTCATCAATTATTATTATTTCAATGGTAATAGTAGCGGCAATAACAATCTATTTTTTCTACAATTGCGATAAAAATGCTGCTTTTATTTTTCTACCGTATCTTATCTGGATTTTGTATGCAACATACCTTAACATCGGTGTTGCGGTTCTTAATTAAAAATTGAATCCGAAAAGTGAGGAGCTGAGCGAAGGAAGTGCATAGCAGATTACCGACATTATAAGTCCTGCGGTGAATACGCCTACAAGAATTGTGGGTATTGAATATTTAAGTTTAATATTCATAAAAGAGGCAACCAGCGCTCCTGTCCAACCGCCTGTGCCGGGAAGAGGAATTGCGACAAATAAGAATATAAATAAAATTTTGCCCCAAAATGATTTGCTTTCTGCTTGTTTAGCGTTCTTTTCACCCTTTTTCTCAAAATAAACCGCTATTTTATAAGTGGGTTTAAACTTTTTCATTACTTTAAAGAGTTTTTGAATAAGTAAAAGAATAAAAGGTATAGGAATAATGTTTCCTATATAGCAAACAGCAAAAGAGGGGATTAGTTTTAATCTCAATAAAGCCGCCGCAATAAGACCGCCTCGCAGTTCCAAAATAGGAAACAGAGATATAATGAAGACTATAATATAATCGGGAATACCGAAAGATCTTATCCATTCCGCAAAAGAATCTATAACACCTGTCATTAAAACACTCCTAAAAAATCAATTTATTAATATTTTATAATAACAATATGATTATTATAACAAACAAAATTAAAAATAGCAAGATTTTTAAATCAAAATGCCGACTTTACAGTCGGCATTTTGATTTGCTTAGCAAAAAGCAAACAACCGCTCTTTTGATTTATTATAAAAACTAATTTTTTAGTTCTTATTATGTTTTTCAAAAAACATTTTTCGTACTGCCAAAGATATTCCGGCAGTAAGCAATGTTAATATGCAAATTCCTATTGCTACGAGTCCAAAATGAGTTTGAACAAATCTTATTCTGCCAAAAAGTACGCCGAGAGTACAATAAAGCGTAGCCCAAATTGCAACTCCTGTCATATTTCTTTTTAAAAACCAACTGTAATTTTTGTAGCTTACACCGGTTACAAAAGGTACCAAAGTTCTGAAAAGAGGAACAAACCTTGAAAGAACAACAGCAGTTGAGCCTGATTTTTCAAAAATCATATTGGTCTTTTCAAGATTATCTTTTTTAATAAAAAATACTTTTCCGTTTCTGTTTATTTCTTTTCTGAAAAAACGCCCTATTGCAAAATTAACAGAATCTCCTGCAACCGCCGCTAAATAAAACATAGGAATAAGTAAAAACGGATTGAATATATGTTTTACCGTCATAAGCGAACAGGCGGAAAATAAAACTACATCACTCGGTAAAAATGCGGTTACTACAAAGGCGGTTTCGGAGAAAATAATTATACCTAAAATAAAATAACTCCAAAAAGGCTGATCATTTACAAGCGGTTCAAGATAGCGGTCAATATGAACGATGTATTCAAAAAATTTTTCCATAAATGGTTAATTCCTTTAAGTTTTTTATTTATTATACTATATTTACTGTAATTAATCAAATATATTTTATGTTTTTTATAAAATCGAGTTGAAAAATAATCACGTTTGTGATAAAATTTTATTTAGAACATTAAAAATGGGGTTGTCGTATGCTTTTGAAAAATAAAAAAAGTTTAATAAGTTATATTTTGCCGGGGATTAACTCAATTTTGCTTTCATTTACATATATATTATTTCAAAGATATATTACGGGTGATTCCCAGGCAAACTTGTTTTCTTTTTCAAGAATTGTAATGTTTTTTGGAATATTTGTTTGTACTTTTTTATTGTTTTTGATATGCAGTTTAGGTGATAAGCATAACAAACTTGAAAAAATTGTTCAGAAAATATCTTGTCATCCTATGTTTACCGTGCTTTGTGCAGTGGCGATATTTCGCCTTATTTACAGAGGGTATTTTTTAAACAGCACAGTTTATTATGACACCAAAACTTATACAACATATCCGTATAATATATTCTTGGGGGAGACTGATATTTTTAGAACACCCGGTTACCCTTATTTTTTGAAAGTTATCGGCAAAGCAGTAAGCATTATTACAAACAGTAATATTTTTTATAATACTGTTGCACTAGTGCAGTCGCTTTTGTCAATGTTTAGCGTTGTACTAATTTATTTAACAGGTAAAATGGTATTTAAAAGTAAAAATATTTCGGTTGCTACCGCTTTAATTTACGGTGTTTTGCCGTGTGTGTTTAATTATGACAGTTGTATTTTAACCGAGAGTTTATCTCTGTTTTGTATGGTTTTGTTTATTTATTTGGTATTTTCGTTTCTTGAAAAGCCTAAAATGATAAAAGCGATTATTCTTGGAGTTTACTCGTTTGTTATGATAATGATAAGACCGACTTTTGTTTATATTCTACCTGTATTAGCGGTTTTCTTTATCTCAAGATTTATTTTTGTAAGTGCTGACAGAAAAAAATGTATAGCAGGTATTCTATCGGTCGCTTTAAGTGGTTTGATGTTGCTAGGCTATTGTGGGCTTAACTATAAAAACTATGATTATTTTAAAATCAGTTCGGTCAGCGTAACAGTAAACCAACTTAAAATAGTTATGGATAACGGTTGGCAGGAAAACAAGGATTATTCTGAAATTTCAACTTATGTTTCTTCACAAATGAAAACGATAGATAGCAGTCTTTGGATTCCCAATATTGTCGAAAAACTGCCTAATGTATATTCTTATAAAGAAATTGATAATTATGTCAGCGATTGTATTTCGAAGCACAAAGAGGATTTTAATGATTATAATCGGAAAAAGATTATTAGTTTATCAAATCAACCTATAGCAACGCAATACTCCGCTTACAAAACTATGTATAAAGATTCGTTATTCAGCGAATTTTCAAATTGGTTTGTTACATTTTCTTTTCCGTTTACATTTTTACAATGTATATTGACAGTTATTTTAGCACTGTTTTACGCTGTTGTTGTTTTAATCAGAAAAAGGAAAATTTGCTGGCAGGTTGTGGGTCTCAGCGCAATAATCTTTTCGCACATTTTTGTATCGGTTTACGGCTCTATGGCAGAGTTTGCAAGATTATCAGCAATGGCTATTCCTGCGTTGGTTTTGCTTGTATTCTATTTCTTTGATCTATTTTTAAGTGTAATAAGAAAGTATAATTTTGATGATAAAAATTATTCAAAAATAAAGATAAAAAAGGAGGTTGAGCAATAATGCAAATCTTTTCGTCAGTATATGATTTTTTATCTAATATTTGGAATAATCTTATTGTTTTGATTTTTTCTTCAAATAATATTATTTTTGATATTATGGATATTGTTGCAGTTACTTTTGTAATTTATAAAGTAATTCAGTTTATGCGACAAACAAGAGCACAACAGTTGATTAAAGGATTAATAGTGTTCTTTGTGGTTTACATTATTGCAAAACTTCTTGGACTGAATGCAATAAGTTGGATTTTGTCGGTAGTTATTGCCAATATTATTGTTGTGTTGGTGGTTTTATTTCAACCTGAGATCAGAAGTATTCTTGAAAGACTCGGAAGAAACGGTATTTCTTCTGCAATTAAGTTTGCTAAAAATTATGATGAAGATGATGAAACTTTTCAACTAATAAGTGTAGTTTGCAAAGCAGTCGACAATATGAGAAAAACAAAAACAGGTGCTTTGATTATTATTGAGCGTAAAACTATGCTTGATGAAATAGTTAATACCGGAACTATTATTGACGCAAAGCCTTCGGTTAATTTAATTCAAAATATTTTCTTTAAAAACTCACCTTTGCACGATGGCGCTATGATTATAAGAGATAACAGAGTTTATGCTGCATCTTGCATTTTGCCGTTAAGTCAAAATCCTGATATTTCGAGCGAACTTGGAACCCGTCACCGCGCTTCAATCGGCATTAGCGAAACTTGCGATGCGGTTGCTGTAATTGTTTCGGAGGAAACAGGCGCTGTTTCGCTTGCTATAAACGGGAAACTTTCAAGAGGATATAATAAAGAGAGTTTTAAGGAAAATTTAAAAGAATTGCTTACTTCACCTAAAAGCAATGAAAACGAAAACAAATTCAAAAAGATTTTCAAAAAGGAGGGAAGAACAGATGAAAAAGAATAGAATTTCTGTTCACAATCTCCTTAACAATAATAAATTTTTGCTGTTAGTTTCATTTTTGTTTGCAATAACTATTTGGGTTAATGTAAGTCCGCAAAGAACAATTACAGTAAATTGTCCTGTTAATATAAGCACTGAGAATACTTCGGCTGAAAAGTTAGGTCTTGATGTAATTGAAGGAAAAACTCAGAATATAAGTGTAAGTGTAAAAGGTAAATGGTATAATATCAGCGATATTTCTTCAAAAGATATTGATATTTCTTATTCATTTTCCGGCATTACAGACGCAGGAAAATATGAACTATCTGTTTCGGCAACTAAATCAAATAATACTGCTGATTATAAAATAGTAAAAATTTCTCCTGAAACCGTTTCGGTAACTTTGGATCATATTGTTACCAAAGAATTTGAAATTTCTTCTTTATATAATGATATTAAGGTAGAAAATGAATCGGTTTATTCGATTGGTGACCCTATTATTAACGATGATGAAAAAACAATCCAAATTAAAGGTCCGGAAACGCAGGTTAATAAAATAAAAAAGGTTGTAGCCGAAATAACAAATAGTGAAACACTTACAGAAACTACTGTATATAAAGCAGAACTAAAATTTTACAATAAAAATAATAAAGAAGTTGATACTTCAAATTTAACAATACCTTACAACAATGTTGAAGTAACATTACCTCTTAATGAAACAAAAACTGTTTCAATCAAACCTGTGTTTGAAGATGCACCGAAGGATTACATCGAAAATCCTGTTTCTTATTCTTTATCGCAAAAGAAAATAAAACTTGTCGGAACAAAAGAGGCTTTGGCAAAAGTAAAATCAATAGAACTTGAACCAATTAGTTATAACTCTTTAACTCCTAAAAAATATAAGTTTAAGAAAAAATTGATTTTGCCGTCTGGA
>CACYEQ010000121.1 GCA_902773485.1 Oscillospiraceae bacterium | reverse complement strand
GAGGCGCTAAAAAAGCGCTAGATGCTCTTGCAGAGCGTTATGCAAATTTTGTTACCGACAAAGCGAGAGATATCGGAATTGCACATGCTGATAATATTGTCGGAGTGGAATATTTATTAGAAAAATTAAAGGAAAAAGGCTTTTGCGGTAAAAGTTTGACAGTTTGCTATGAGCCTGTAACAGGTTCTCATGTCGGACCCGGAACAATTGCTTTGTTTTTTTACGGTAAAGGCCGAGTTTAATAAACTCTATGAAAAAAACAAAAAAGGTAATTTATTTTAAAGACGAATTAAATGACGATTTTGCGGGGGTAAGCAAGCCTGATATTGATATTCCCGCCGATTTTAAATTTATTAATAAAAATATTTTTTGGCATATACTTTCATTTATAGTTTACAGGGTAATTATGAAACCGTTTGCATATATTTACTGCAAACTGAAATTTAACTTGAAAGTTGTTGATAATACAACTGAAAAAGTTAATCAGGGCAGTTTTTTGTATTGCAATCACACGCTTTTGGCGGGTGACGCTTTTATACCCAATGTTGTTATGTTTTCAAAAAAAGTATTTGTAATAGTAAATCCTGAAAATATCGCTTCAAAGGGTACAAAGAATTTTATTTTAATGAACGGTGCAATACCGATACCTAGGTCAA
Organism: Oscillospiraceae bacterium; assembly: GCA_902773485.1. Taxonomy (GTDB): domain Bacteria; phylum Bacillota; class Clostridia; order Oscillospirales; family Acutalibacteraceae; genus RUG11462. The sequence continues at coordinate 4,726 of CACYEQ010000121.1, read as the reverse complement.
TGAAGCCTTTTAAAAATTTCTTGAAAGCCGTTGAAGAGCATGTTTTAAAAGGGAGAATAATAACCGTTTACCCTGAGGCGCATATTTGGCCTTATTATACTAAAATTCGCCGTTTTAAAAGCACTTCTTTCAAGTTTCCTGTTAAACTGAACGCACCTGTTTTTGTTTCTACAACTACTTTTCAAAAGAAAAAATTCGGCAACAAACCCAGAGTTACGGTTTATTTAGAAGGTCCGTTTTATCCTGATAAAGATTTATCTGCAAAACAGGCTGAAAACCAACTTTGCGAGTTGACATATAAAATTATGTCTGAAAACTCAAAAAACAGTACATACGAGCATATCATTTATAAGAAGGGGGCTGAATAAATGATTTCTGTTATGTATGCCGGTAATGACAAAATGTTTGACGGAATATTGATTTCGGCTCTCTCTTCGGTAAAACATAATAAAGAGCCGTTTAATGTATATATTTTAACTATGGAATACGGCGAATTTAAGCCGATGAGCGAAAGTCAGCGTTTGTTTATTGAAAAGGTCTACAAACAAGCGAATAGAAACAGTAAAGTGTTTTTAATTGATGTAGGAGAACTTTTTAAAAAGCATTTGTGCAATTCTCCTAATGCAAAAACTGATTATACCCCCTATTCGTTTTTGCGTCTTTTTGCCGACAGGTTGGATTTGCCTGATAAAATACTTTATCTTGATACCGATACGGTTATTAACGGCGATTTATTACCGCTTTTCAATACCGATATTGAAGGTTATGAATATGCAGCGGTTTTAGATTATTACGGTAAATATTTTATGGGCTATCATTATATTAATTCGGGCGTTATGCTTTTGAATTTGCCTGAAATAAGAAAAACGGGGCTGTTTAAAAATGCGGTTAAGCTCTGTGCCGATAAGCGATTGTTTTTGCCCGATCAAACCGCTATTCACCGCCTGACGAAGAATAAATATCTTTTGCCTAGAAAGTATAACGAGCAAAAGGATTATGAAAGAGAAGAAACGGTTATACAGCATTTTACAAAAACCATTCTTTGGTTGCCGTATTTTCATACAAGAAATATTAAACCTTGGGATACTGTGTTGGTTAAAGAGTTTTTAACCGAAAAATACAACGATATTCTGAAAGAATATAAGTTGAAAAGGCAGGAATTTGAGGAGAAAGTTATGGAAACTAACAATAAAATAACGGTTTTTTATTCATGCGATAACGAGTATATTCCATATCTTGCTGTTTCGGTTTTTTCGTTGATAGAAAATGCCGATGCAAACAAAAACTATGAAATTGTAGTTTTGCAAAACGAAATTTCTGATAAAAATAAAGAAATTATTTCAAATATGCAAACAGAGAATGTGAAAATAAGATTTAAAGATGTTTCTGATAAGTTGAAAACAATTGCCGATAAATTATCACTTCGCGATTATTACAGCCTTTCGATTTATTTCAGAATTTTTATTCCTCAAATGTTTCCGAATATCGATAAAGCAGTTTATATCGATTGCGATACGGTTGTGCTTTCGGATATAGCTGAACTTTATAATACCGACCTTGAAGGCAACTTGGTTGCCGCCGCAACAGATGTGGTAGTTACAAGTGACGATGTTTTTGTAGAGTATGTTGAAAACGCAGTCGGCGTTGAAGAAGCAAAAAAATATTTCAATTCGGGCGTTATGGTTATGAACTTGGAAACTATGCGAAATGAAGATTTGCTGGGTAATTTCACTTATCTTCTCAATACATACCAATTTGAAACTGTCGCTCCCGACCAGGATTATCTTAATGTAATTTGCAGAAACAGAGTAAAATATATTGATAAAAGTTGGAACAAGATGTCGATAGATTCATCTAATCCCGAGAATATTAATCTTGTTCATTATAATATGTTCTTTAAGCCTTGGCTTTACGATGATGTTCTTTATCAGGAACATTTTTGGGAATATGCAAAGTATACGCCGTTTTATGACGAGTTAAAAAAACAACTCGAAAACTTTGGCGAAGAGGGCAAAAAAGCAAACGATGAGGCAAGTAGGTTTTTGCGCCAAACCGCAAAAAGTATTACAAATTCTCCGAATAATTTTAACAAGACTCTTTTTGCAAAGGAAGTTGTAATATGAAAGAAAATGAGCAACTTTCACCCGACAGAATAAAAGTTCTCGAAAGAATCAGCAAATATGAAAAAAAGGGCGGAGAGTACTTTTTTGAAAATGTTGAAGAAGACCCGCCGTCACATACGCTTAAACCCGAAGATGTGGATTATTTGCACAAATCTTTAAAATTTAAGATAAACGGCTTTTTATGCAGAACCGTAGAGAAAGTCGGCAAGCCTTTTGTGAAAAAGAAATATCAAATAAGCGTTTTCGGAACCGAAAATCTTAAAAAAATTGAGGGCGGTGCGATTTTCACCAGCAATCACTTTGCAATGCTTGAAAATGTTGCGATTAATATTGCCGCCGAAAAAGCAAACGGCAGGCATCGTTTTTACAAAATTGTAAGAGAGGGCAACTATTTTATGACAGGGGTTATAGGTTGGCTGCTGAAATATTGCGATACTATGCCGTTGTCTTCCAGCCTTGATACAATGAAACTGCTTGATAAAGCGATTGCAAAAATTCTTCAAAACGGAGATTTTATTTTAATTTACCCTGAAAAGTCTATGTGGTGGAATTATCAAAAACCCCGTCCTTATAAGTTAGGTGCATTTCGCTATGCTGCGAAAAATAATGTACCTGTTGTACCTTGCTTTATAACTTTGCACAAAAAAGATGCCGATAAGGATTTATTGCCTGATAACATTAAATATCATGTGCATATTATGCCGCCGATTTACCCCGAAGAAGGTGTTAGCGTGAAGAATAACGCTGTTGCAATGCTTGAAAAAAACGCAAAACTTACAAAAGAAATCTATGAAGAAGTTTATAATAAGAAACTTGAATATTAAAAAGCGAGGTCACCTCGCTTTTTGTTTTGAAAAAAAGAAGTAATTTTATCAAACAAATGTTTGCTTTTTTGAAAGTTATGTGTTATACTAATAAATAATAAGTGTTAAAAAGGGGTGTTTCTTGTGTTGAACGAGTCGCAACAGAAGGTTTTTGACTTTTTACAAAAAAGAATAAACGATTCTATCCCCCCGACAGTTAGGGAAATTTGCGAGGAAACAGGGCTTCGTTCCACTTCAAGCGTTCACGCTATTTTAAAAAAATTAGAGGAAAAAGGGCTTATTGTTCGCAACCCAAACAACTCTCGTTCAATTCAAATTGCAGGTGTTACAAATGCCTTGCAAATTCCTGTTTTAGGGCGTGTTCAGGCGGGTATGCCGACTACTGCCGTTGAAGATATTGAGTGTTATGTACCGTTTGTGCCTGAATCTATGGCGAGCGATAAAGAGTATTTCGCTTTGCGAGTTCGTGGTGACAGTATGATAAACGCCGGCATTTTTGAAGATGATATTTTAATCTGCGAGCGTACTCAGGTTGCATACGAGGGTGAGATTGTTGTTGCGTTGATTGACGGTGAAGACACAACGGTTAAACGCTTTTATCGTATGGGTCACGGGTTTCGTTTTCAGCCTGAAAATGACGATTATGACCCGATTTATACTAACGATGCAGTAATTTTAGGCAAAGTAGTAGCCCTGACAAGAAATTATTAGTAGGTCAAAGTTATTCGCCTTTGTGAAAAAGCCAATTTTAATAAAAAAGATTTTTTCGGTCACAGTTTTTTTATTATTTATATTACGAGTTTAAAAAATCCCAAAAGCAAAACCCCGAAAGCACAAATGCTTTCGGGGTTAAATTCTTTAAAACTTAAATTATTTAAGTTCAACAGATGCGCCTGCTTCTTCGAGTTTTGCTTTGAGTGCTTCTGCATCTTCTTTTGAAGCACCCTCTTTAACTGCTTTTGGAGCCTCATCAACAATTGCTTTTGCCTCTTTAAGACCAAGACCTGTTGCTTCTCTAACTGCTTTGATAACAGCGATTTTCTGTGTACCTGCTGATGTAAGTACAACATCAAATTCTGTTTTCTCGTCAGCAGCAGCGCCGCCTTCTGCACCGCCTGCAACTACAACAGGAGCAGCAGCCGATACGCCGAATTCTTCTTCAAGAGCCTCTACGAGCTCTGCTAATTCTAAAACTGAAAGTGCTTTAACATCTTCAATAAATTTTGTAATTTTTTCTGAAGCCATTTTATTTTCCTCCGAAATAAATAATTTTTATATTTTTTTGACTTTTTTAAAGATAAAAGACTAAACTTTTTTGCTTAAAAACTATTAAGCGGGTTGTTCCTCTGAAAGTTTATCCTTAACAGAGTTAAGCGCATAAACGAGGTTTGAAAGCGGAGCCTTGATGCTTCCGACTGCTTTTGCAATAAGAACTTCTTTTGAAGGAAGTTTTGCAAGATTTGTGATTTTTTCGAGTGATACTACTTCACCGTCCATAAATCCTGATTTGAGTTCAAAATAGCCGTTAGCCTTTTGCGAGAACTCATAAAGAATTTTTGCGCCTGAAATGTAATCATCAGTGCTTAGAGCGATAGCGGTAGTTCCTTCCAAAACATTTTTCAAATCGCTAAGACCTGCTTCATCAGCGGCGAAGCCTAACAATGAATTTTTAACTACGAAATAATCAATGTTTGCTTCACGAAGAGTTTTACGCAACTGAGTATCATCAGCAACAGATATACCTTTGTAGTCAACAACTACGCCTGCGCAAGCACCTTT